>JAFROA010000258.1 GCA_017429885.1 Bacteroidales bacterium
CTATTTCCGTTCCTGCCGGCACATCTGTGGCAAAGACTGAGATGGGAGAGTTCTCAATCCCGGCGGACTACCGTTCCAGATTCTTTTTCCTGGTGGCAAAGCTTCTAGGAGCCGATGGTTCTGAGATATCCAGGTCAATATACTGGCCCAGGACCATCCCCCAGATGGAGGATCCTGAATATTACAAGAAGTATCTCGAGTCCGCGCCTGAGTGGCCAACCCTTGATAAGGGACCTTGGCTCAAGCCGACCGTGGCGAAGAGCAAGACCACTCTCAAGGTCAGCGAGGTGACTTCTCCGACCGCCGGAACTTATTGCCTGACAGTGATTAACAAGGGAAAGAACCCGTCCCCGATGACCATTATTGATGTGGACGACAGGATCTTCACTTGCAGTGACAACTTCTTCTGGCTGGAGCCCGGCGAGTCTAAGGATATCACTATCAACACCACAAAAGGTTCCCTTGGTGAGAACGGCCCCTTCAAGATCATCGTGAATTCATGGAACGCTAAATCCACCATACTACCCATAAAATGAGAAAAGCATATCCTTTATTATTCCCGGTCATCTTAATCTTCTCTGCCTTAAGTGTTTCCGCTCAGGAGAAGAGCCCGGTGATGAGCGAGGCCTACTATAAAGCCTGGAACGACAGTCTCCAGAACGCCATCGACAGCAATATCGAGAAATACCGTAAAGGCGATGCCGAAGTTATACTCGAAAATGTCAAGCCCGGGTCTATGGTCACTGTCGAGCAAGTCTCGAGCGATTTCTTGTTCGGGAGCAATATATTCCTTTTTGACCAGCTGGACACTCCTGAGAAGAACCAGAAGTACAAGGATGCTTTCGGTGAACTTTTCAACGCCGCGACCATAGCCTTCTACTGGAAGACTTTGGAGCCGGAGAAGGGCAAAATCCGGTTCACGGCTGACAGCCCTTATGAGTACAGGCGTCCTGCCACTGACCCGGTCGTGGAGTTCTGTGAGTCCAAGGGAATATCAATGAAAGGCCATGCCATCATTTACGGAATCAGGTCTTGGGGGCACCCAACATGGATGCCTGAGGACAGGAAGGTGATGGAGAAGGAGTTCGAGAAGCACATCAAGGATTTGGCGGATCATTATAAAGATCGTGTGCAGGATTGGGATGTCGTGAACGAATGCTATGACCAGGCCAATCGAGGCATGATGCCTGACGACTACACCTTCAAGGCTTTCAAGTGGGCGGAGAAGTATTTCCCCCCAACAGTGAAATTCAACACCAACGAGTGCGACATGCACTGGGGACCGACCAAAAGATACACCGAGATTGTCCGTAACCTTATCGACCGTGGCGCTAGGGTGGATTACGCCGGAGTCCAGATGCATATTTTCAACCCACGTGAGGCTACCCAGATCGCAGAGGGAACCGATGACGGCAGACTCTCCCCGGATCGTCTTTGGGCCACCATGGAGGAACTGAAGAATATCGAGAGGCCCATCTTCATAAGTGAGGTCACGGTGAGCGCCCCCGAAGACACGCCTAAAGGCCTTGAGATTCAAAAGGTTCTGGCCACGAACCTGTATCGCTTGTGGTTCAGCCATCCTTCCGTGGCGGGTATTACTTGGTGGAATCTTGTTGACGGTGGAGCCGCTCCAGGGGAACCTTCAATATCCGGATTGTTTGATAAGAATATGAACAAGAAGCCGGCGTATGAGGCCCTTGATCAGCTTATCAATCATGATTGGAGGACAAATCTCACTTTTAAGGCCCCCAAGGACGGCAAAATCTCGTGGCGAGGTTTCAAGGGCAATTATAAGATCACGTATAAGGATAAGAAGGGAAAATCAGTAACTTTGGACTATCACGTGGATTAGTCCTTGCTGACTGGAAATCGTAATAAATCCCGATTAACTTTTAGTAATTTACCTTTGGTTAATTAGTGGATAGTTCGTATCTTGTGCAAAACGGTTGAATTATGATAGAAAACCCATTTATCCTTGAACCTTACAAATCTAAGGAACTGTTTTGTGACAGGGAAAAAGAATGTTCCACGATCCTGTCATATCTGAATAATGGACGTAATGTCACCCTCATATCTCCAAGGAGGTTGGGAAAGACAGGTTTGATCAGAAGGATCTTTGATGAGATCTATCTTACTGGCCAGCGATTTGACACCATTTATGCGGACATAAGCGCGAGCCAGTCAATAGAAGATTTTATCAAGATACTTTCAGCCGCTGTCGCGGAATCAGTGTATCGCAAGAATAAGGTGACTGATTTTTTGAAATCTTTGGGAGGGATAAGACCACTGATCGGTATCGACGAGTTAACAGGCAAGCCACAATTGACATTCACTTTTAGGGCCGAAGAAGAGAAAGTGTTGACAATCAAGGCTTTATTTGATTGCCTGGAGAAAAACAAAAAACAAGTTATCCTGGCTATAGATGAGTTCCAGCAGATAAGGGAATATTCCGGCGTTAATATGGAGGCGGTTTTGAGATCATATATCCAGCCACTGCGGAATGTCCGTTTCATATTCTCTGGAAGCAAGAAACATGTTATGACTGATATGTTTTCCAATGCGAGGAACCCTTTTTATGAGAGCACGACATTTGTCTCCCTTGAAAAGTTAGACAGAAGTATCTACGGTTCATTCATCCAACACCTTTTCAATCAATATGGTAAGGAGATATCTCCGAACTTGGTGCAGCAGATGATTGTTTGGTCAGAGGGATATACCTATTACACACAAGCGCTTTGCAACGAGGTTTTTCTCAGATCAGGAGATTCTGTTACCTCCGAGGATGTGAAAGGAGCGAAACAAGCTATCCTCAGCTTAAACAGGGATCGTTTCCTTGAGTTACAGCGACTTTCTACCAGGGGACAATGGAAATTACTGAAAGCCATCGCCCTTGAGGGCGAAGTTCAGCAACCCACAGGGGAGTATTTTTTAAAGAAATACGGTCTTCCTTCTGGTTCGTCTGTTCTAAAAACCATGAAGGCGCTGATTGAAAAAGAACTTGTGCTTGCGACTCCGACGGAGCAAGGTGTCACATATTGTGTTTACAACATTTTCTTGAAAAGGTATTTAGAGAGTCTATAACGATATGAAAAAGAGTTTGTTTTTGATTATGGCCGCTATGACACTTTTTGGTTGCGGGAAAAAGTCCGATAATTTGACACTGCTGGTGGGTACTTACACCGACACTGACAGCAAAGGAATTTACACATTCAAGTTTGACCAGGCTACAGGAGAGAGCACGCCGCTAGCCATCACGGATATTCCCAATCCGTCATTTCTCGCGGTGGCTCCCGGGAACAAGATGGTTTATTCCGTCACCGAACAACAGGTGGACGCCGCCGTGTCGGCCTTCGACTTTGATGCCGCCAAGGGAACACTTGCATTCCGGAACAAGCAGTTGACTCACGGCAGGGGCACTTGCCATGTCACCTGGGTCGGAAAAGATGTTGTCGCCACCAACTATTCCTCAGGTGGGATGACTGTTTTTCCTCTGGACGATAAGGGAAATCTTGAGGAGGGAACCTTGCTGGAGTTCTTCGAGAGCGGTCCGGACACTGTCCGTCAGGCTGGATCACACATCCATTCCTCCCAGGTTTCACCAGATGGGAAATTCTTGTTTGTCATAGACTTAGGAGGTGATTACATCTATCGTTACCCTGTCGTTGACGGGAAAGTCACCAGCTTTGAGCCTGTCAAGATCAAGGTGCCCGCCGGTGAGGGCCCCCGCCATTTCGCTTTCTCCAAAGACGGACGTTTCATGTATGTCCTGACTGAACTTGAGGGCAATGTCGTCGTATACGATTATAACGGAGGAGACCTCAAACAGATCCAGCTTATTGAGGCGGATCCGCTTCACGCGAGGGGAAGCGCTGACATACATTTCTCACCTGACGGGAAATTCCTTTATGCCAGCAATCGCCTTAAAGGGGACGGATTAGCCATATTCAGCCAGGATCCATCCACGGGTCTCCTGACTTATGTGGGATATCAGAACACTGGTGTCCATCCGAGGAACTTCGCGATTTCCCAGAACGGGATGTTTGTACTCGTGGCTTGCCGCGACAGCGACGTGATCCAGGTATTCCGTCGCGACCTTAAGACAGGCCTTTTGACCGACACAGGGAAGGATATCAAGGTTCCACATCCTGTGTGCGTATTGGCAGTTCCGTCCGGAGAATAAAGTTGATCACTTTATGACTTGAGCGAATGAAAAGGGCTTTGCTATTTACCTGTTTTGCGATAGGTTGTTTTGCCGCTCGGTAATGCTACGGTTGGGGAGCTGGTGTGGCAAAAAGGCGAGGAATAATCATTTGAATGGGTTAAGGAACATGTCCGGAGAGGTGACTACGGTCCGGTCACGGAAAACAGGCTGTATCTGAACAATGCCCTCTGTGAGGGCAATGGGCGCCTTCTTGGTCTCGGCCGAGATGAAGGACGGGAAGAAGTGATCACGATGGACACCAAGCCAGGGGAAACATATAGCATTAGTCTGTAAAACGGTATGAGTTGCAAGTGACTCCCAGGACGCCCCAGTTACGGAGGCGTTCGTATAAGGCCTTGTCTCCCACCGGAAGTCCATAGCATTCCAGGGGAATATTTCTATTAAGGCAGCCTTTCACGAATTCCTCCTTCAACTGCTTGGATGACGGGCGGATGACCAGGTTGCGGATAGGAGGGAGAGAATCCAGATATGATGTTCTGAATGAACCGGCCATATATTCCATCGGGGTATCGCAGAGAGAAGAGGCGATCTCAAGATGACGCTTGCTGAATGAGGTGATCACGAACTGTCCGTCCTTGAAGCCATTCTCATGGATCAGGTCAATGGTTTTGGGAACCCCTTCATAGGCCAAGACCCCCTTCAGCTCAACATAAGGAATAAG
>JAFROA010000259.1 GCA_017429885.1 Bacteroidales bacterium
ACGGTTCAGCGAGCCCCCTTTACCTGTCCAAGTGCCGATGTAAATGATTCTGGGATCCGCGAGAAGCCATTCGAAGTCAATCTCGCTCAGGCCGGATTTGGGTTCGACATTGTAGGTGAAATACCCCACCACCGCACCTATATTAGGCTGGGCTTCTCTGGCGTTTGGCACCTTTAACCTTGCGGAGTAGCTGCCGTAGAAAGTGTAGTCTTTGGAGATGATCTCCGGGCCTCTACCGGCGCCTGCCGGATCTGCCGGATCAATGCGGTAGAGCATAATGTCCGTGCCGGCCTCGGTGAAGGAGCGTATGCCGGAATAGTAACGTGAGTCATATCCGGATTGCCTGTAATTGTAGTTGAAGAATTCCGAAGTCTCTTTTGAGAAGTCCTCGGTGAAGGCGCTATGGAACTTCGCTTCTTGCGCATATATCTGCCCGGCAACAAGAATGAGCAAGGTGCATAGGGAGTATTTCTTCATAATCATTATTCTTTAGCCAACCCCTTCATATATGAGAGGACCGCTTTCAAGGCCTTGGCATCGCTGCCACCTTTGTCGTTGTCATAATAACCTTTCAAGAAAGCGTTTGCTCCGCTCCAAATCGTATGGACGTAGCCTTGGAGATATTGTTTAGTCTCACGGCTAGTCTGGGTGCGGAACTTGACCATGTCCTTAACCTGCTGGACTGAGGTCTCCGGGTTGTTGTAGCCACAGGAGACCACGGGAAGGCCTTTCATGGCGAAATACACCCCTGAAAGGTCGGCTCGGCCGTAGTGCCAGTCACAAATGAGAATGTCCTTGGGAATCATGTCGATGGCTCGCCAGGTCTCGTTGTAGCTGGCCTCCCATTCGCCGAGTCCAGTGGTTCTTCCGTCGAGCAACCTGTCTCCCCATATCATCAATTGCCTGCCAGAGAGGGCGAGATGGTCATGGATGGTACGAACCTCTCCCGCATATAGCTCAGCCCTGTCACGTCCGTTGCAACGTGGACACTCCTTCTCTCCAAGGTAAAACACCTCATCCATGCCCGCATGGAACGCATCGGTCTGGAATGCGTCACAAATCTCGTCGACTATGTCGAAGACGACCTTGTGTACTTCGGGATGGAGCGGACAGTAGCTCTTGCAATATAAACCTTGCGGATTTGGCCATCCTGTGTAGTCTTCTGTCTTCACGGATGGCGTCTCGTCGAACTCCGGATATACCCTTAGAAGGGCATTGGTCTCTTTCGCCCAAGATTGATGTCCGAGGAGGTTCACCTGGGGAACCAGGCGGATGCCATGCTTACCGCAAACCGCCACAAGTTTGTCAACATCAGCCCTGGAAAGGGGGTTCTGGTCCCTGAGTTCCGGATGGGACTCATAAGCATAACCCCAATCCACACGGAGAATCAATAGATTCATTTTCGCTGGGACAAGTTCCTCCTCGATGAAACGGATGAAGGGTTTGACATCTTGGGGAGTGGGAGCCGCTATAGCGAGTCCCCTGATGGGGATTCTCTCGTCAAGGGTCTGGGCGACAGCGGTGATGCCGACGGTCAATGCGGCAAACAGGGAAAGGAGGTGTTTTCTCATTATGTGGTCTCTATTACAGGTCGTCGATTGGATTCCTTCCAAGTGATCCGGAAGAATTTGTGGCCGCCAGATTAGAATACTTCAAGATCACGTGCCAGGAAGATTGATTCTTGACGTCGGCGTCCAGGGTGATGGTTCCGTTCGGTAGGTTGTAAACGGCGACATTGCTCCCTGTTGAGGTCACAGGCTCAATGCCATATTTCTGGGTGAGGGAAGCCTGAAGCGAATCGTATGATTTCTCCAGGTTGTCCCAATCCGAGATGACCGGGAAGTCAACACGTACTTCATTGACAGGGTTATTGCCTGAGGGAGTCACTTTGCATCCGCTATATCCAGCGAAATCACCGGTATAAGTACCGTTGCCAGCGCTCCTGAAGCCCGCCTTGACCAGTTGGTTTCCAAAAGCTGAGAGAGAGCCTTTCATGGGAATCCCCTTGAATGTCATAGGAGAAGACGCTGAAGCGGGAGAGGTGGATGTCGTTGAAGGGACATTGATGGTTGCCGAGGGCTCATCATCATCGTCATCTCCGATACCAAGCTGCCTCTCCAGGTCCTTGATGTCCTTAGGGACATCCTTGTCGGACTTCTTCTCCGAGGTTTTCTTCTCGGAATCCTTTTTGGGACTGAACCAGCCTCCATCTGTATCCTCTGTCTTCTCAGTGTTCTCATTTCCGCCCAGTCCTCCGGGTAAGGAGATCACGTTCCCGTAATGGTCGGAGCAATATTTCACGGCAAGATATGCTACCGCGATGATCAAAACAAGTCTAATAAGTCTTTTCATGTCCGATTGGTTTTCAATATGACAAATATAAGAATCATTTATTTCTAATAGATCTTAGGCTCCCATCCCGGTTCGTAATCACGGCCCCAGTATTTTTGGGCCTCGGGGTCCCCGATTATGAATCCATTTGATGGATTGATCTGGATGGAGTGTCCGACCCTCATGGCGATATTAGAGAACTGAACCAGCTGAGTGCTTATGCAAGCTTCCTCAAGAGTCGAATTCAGGGGAGTGCCCTGACGGATGGCGTCAAACCAATTTTGGAAATGGAAGGCGTCGAGTTGCTCGGAAGGATTCTGGAGATCCCCGTCCTGGAACATGATTTCGCTTACCGCTG
>JAFROA010000260.1 GCA_017429885.1 Bacteroidales bacterium
AGGCGGCCCGGACCAACCCGGCCACGGAACTGAAAAAAGAATAGATATGAGAAGTTACCTGAAATTCCTGTCCCGGAACAAGTTGTACACGGCCATCGAAGCGGTGGGGCTCATAGTGAGCCTCGCCTTCGTGGTTATTATCGCCTGCTACACATGGCAGCAGTTCGAGATCACGAGGGAAGCTCCTGATTATAAGAGAATTTGCGCATTGACAGGGGCGGGAGATGAGTACCTTTCCGCTTATCCCGGGCAGCTGTCGATGGTCCAGGACAGGATCCCTGAGTTTGAGAAGGGTGGAAGGATATATAACTATGGCACTAATGTCATTTTTAATGGCATGACGGTCCCAGGCTTTCTGGACATCTGTAATGTGGATCCGGAGATCTTTGAGTTCCTGCCCCAGAAGTTCATTTCGGGATCGGAAGAGGTGCTGAAAGACAGGAGCCAAGTCATTCTTGGGGAATCTTTCGCACGGAAACTGTCTCCGGACATGGATCCGGTCGGTAAGACCATCATACTCAGGAAAGATACCTGTGTGATTGGAGGCATCATCAGAGTCTCTGAGAACTCAATCTTAAAAGAAAAAGATATCTATCGAGGTTTCGAAGGCAAGGACGCCCCAAGCACTTCGCCATTTATCCTTCCGATTAGCCTTGTGCTTGTCCGTTTTAGGGAAGGTGCTGACCTTCAAGCTGTAAGGTCCGTTATCGACACCATGTTCCGTAAGGAATACGCTGAGTCATTTCACAAGATAAACAAACCCGAGCGTAGTTTGACGGTCCCCTTCAAGGAATTATATTTCTCGAAATTCACGACCGACTCCATAAAAAAAGGCAATCCGACGCTTGTCTATGTGCTGATAGCGGTCGGAATCCTGCTTTTGGTCTCAGCCCTGTTCAACTACATCAACCTAAGTGTTGCTCTTGCCGGAAAAAGGGCTAAGGAGATGGCAATCCGTTCGACCCTCGGCGAGTCCAAATGGAGCGTTTTGTGGAGATATGTTTCTGAAGCTATCCTGTTCGTGGCTGTCTGTCTCGCCCTCGCCATGGTTCTGGCCAAAGCCATGGAACCCACATTCAACAGGTACTTGGCCGGGGACATCGGACTTAAAGTGGCATTCTCGCCTTGGTATCTTGCCGTTTACGCCCTGCTGGCCATTCTGATCGGGCTTATCTCCGGACTGATTCCCGCATGGATGACTCTGAAGCACGATCCGGTCTCCATCATAAAAGGCGAGCAGCGGCGCCAGACAAAATCGGTGTTCTCGAAAATATTCATTGTCATCCAGAATGTCATAACGGTGGCGTTAATCTCCATGGCTCTCGTGATGGAGTTGCAGTACAACCACCTTGTGAATATGCCTATAGGGGCTAACGTGGATAATCTATATTTCCTGTCCAGCGGTACTGTGGGAATGGATGCCTTGGCCGCCAAACCCTATGTGAACAGGATTGGCCGGGCCAGTGGCTACCCCGGTAATGGTAATATTGGCGTAAGCACTACCGTTGAGGGGAAGAAAATCGATGTCAGGCTGCTGCGTTGTGACGAGGCCGCTTTCGAAATGTTCGAGTTCGAGGTTTTGAAGGACTTCAACCTTCCTCAAAAAAATGGTTTATGGCTTACCGAAACCGCGGCGAATGTGTTCTCTTTTGACGAGAATAACCCGACTGCGCCCGACTTTGTCAAAACGATATGGGGCGAGATGGAAATTGCCGGAACAATCAAGGATTTCGCCCTTAGAGGACCTTCAGAAATCGCTGGTAACCAAGTCGGTATGGTCTCTGTCAGCGACATGGAAGATAGCGGGACCGATGTAGTGCTCGAGCTTAACCGGTTCGATCGGGAAATCAGGTCTGAACTAAAGGAAATCGGCCGCCAGGAGAGCCTTAGGATCACGGGAGACGAGGATTATGGCGAAAAAGTTTACGGATATATTCCCGAACTCATCGAAAAGACCTTGGAGAAGACCCGGAACTTCATCAGCATGATAGAGTTGTTCATGCTGCTTGCGGCTCTGATCTCGCTTCTCGGACTGGTGGCTATGAGCGCCTACTATGCCGGGATGCAGACCAGAGACATCGCTGTGCGCAAGGTCTTTGGCGGAACAATCGCCTCTGAGACCCGCAGGTCTGTCTCTGAATACCTGATCCTTGTCGGAGTGGCTATCCTTATCGGGGTGCCGGTCGCTATATTCCTCGCCGAGCGTTACTTAAGGCAGTTCTATTATAGGATAGATGGTTACGGCTGGGTGTTCGTAGTCGGTGCCGTGATCGCCCTGGTGATCTCGTTCCTCGCCGTCCTCTGGCAGACCCTCCGCGCCGCCCGGACCAACCCCGCCACGGAACTGAAGAAGGAATAATTTTAAACTTTTAAACTAACGAATTATGAAATTATTATCACGGAACAAACTGAACACATTGATCGAGGCGGCAGGTCTGGTTATTTCTTTCACTGTGTTCATTGTGCTGATGAGTCAGGTGTGGTACGATGTCACATTCGACAGCTCATACCCTGGGAGCGGGCGGATTTATTTGTTCGAAAGGCCTCAGAGCCGAACTAGGGATCAGGCGCCCTACCAGATTCTCATGAACAGGCCCCAGATCCAGGCGATCAGGGATGCTTCTCCGGAAGTGGAGGCAGTAGGGACTATGAGCGTATCTATGCTGGTCGATCCCGACAATGACACCCCGATGGAGTTCCCTGTGGCGGCATTGGTTGATAATGATTTCGTGAATATTTTCCCTTTCCGCATGGTGGCGGGAACGGTAAACGGCTTTGACAACCCTGAATCCCTTTTGCTGTCAGAAACCTCGGCCAAGACCTTATTCGGAGGAAGTGGCCAGGCTATAGGAAAGCATCTGAAATTGGAAAGGGGCGGGATCCAGGAAGTTACCGTCATAGGTGTGTTCAAGGATTTCCCTGTCAACTCGTTCATTGCGGGAATAGGAGCATTCGGGCAGCTGGGCGACCTGTACGTTG
>JAFROA010000261.1 GCA_017429885.1 Bacteroidales bacterium
GAAGGATCCTGACCACCAATACAAATACAGAACATGGTAACAGCGGCGGCCCTGTATTCTATAACGATGATTCAGGCAATCTTGTAGTCGTAGGATTGGTTTCAGGCGGCCGCGGAACCAATCTCGGAAACATCATTCCTATGTCTAAAGTGCGATAAACTATGAAGAAGATTGTTTCAATACTGTTATTGACTGTTGTATCCTCTCTATTCGCCTCCGCTCAATTCAGGCCGGTATTTCCGACTACGAGCGGCAATCAGAAGATAGTGGAAACAGCTCTGAAAGAAGCCCTTTGCGTCATGAAGACAGAGTTCCAGCTGGAGGACACAGTGTCTCATGAAAGGTTCAACCTTGAGGGTAAAGACTTTTTTGGCTATTCTGAGGGTTTATGCGTTAAAACCAACAAAGGGTGGATTTCTCCGATGTCGGTTGTCAGTCCGTGGGAAAGCAACCCTGATGTTAAAAAATACCCTGAATATAAACCAGTATTATCATTGGCATCTGTTCTTAATGTTCAGGATACTACTTGGAGTGCCATTAATATCAAGCAAATTGGGAAGATGGTTTCTATCCCATTGACTCAATATCAGATCGTAGAAGATACTGATACATTCGGTGAAGGCTTGTCTGTTGGGAAGGTTGATAAGTCATCGGATGGTTGGATTGTCTGGGTTTGCAGAGCTGAAAACAAGGTGACACTGAAAGCTTATAGTCATGTTCTATCTATTTCGGATTCGACGAGCTATGATCTTGGCTATAAGGTGGTTCCGGATAATGCGCTGGGGGGAATCTATGTAGGTACGGCTTATCCTTCACCCGGAGAGGTCAGGTTTGAATTGTTAGGCATGCTTGCAAATAATGAAGATGAATGGGGTATCGTTCTTTTGGACGCTCCTTCACAGACTCCGGTGTTATCCCCCGATAAGCCAAAACTGGTTCCTGCTGGAGACAAGAAAGTTGAGGCAACTAGTGCCGCTGTCCCTAAAGAGAAGAAGAACAAGAAAAACAAAAAACAATGACGCAAGTCAAATTCCGCCTGGCGGCATATACTGATGCGGCCGGGAGATTTAACCCCGAGGCTCCGAGGAACGGCAATGAGGACAACATGTTCGTCAATGCCGACCTCGGCGCTCCCGAGGGCTCGCCTTTCTTCGAGTCCGACAAAGAGATGGTCTTGACCGACTACGGTTGCCTTCTCGTCGTCGCGGACGGGATGGGGGGCATGAATGCCGGTGAAGTCGCATCCGAGATTGCTGTCAATGTTGTGAAGGGCGCTTTCTCGAAGGAGACGGTTCCCCATTCCGCTATGGAGGACTCCGCGGGCAGGGAGAAGTATTTGAAGAAGGTGGTCGTGATGGCGGACGAGGCTGTCAAGAGCCACGCCAACGACCATCCTGAGTGTGAAGGGATGGGCAGTACGCTCGTCATGGCCTGGCTTTATGACGAGGAGGCTTCGATCGCATGGCTGGGCGACAGCCGGATCTATCTTTTCCGTGAGCCGGAAGGATTGATGCGGATTTCCAAAGACCATTCCTACGTCCAGGAACTTGTCGATCAGGGCAAGA
>JAFROA010000262.1 GCA_017429885.1 Bacteroidales bacterium
GACACAGGCCCAGGATGGTCAGCATGGCGTTGATGAGGATAAGCTCATAAGAGAATGTGTAGCCACCGAACCACCTCTCCGAATTGGACTGGAGGATCAGGCATATCACCGGAGCCACCACGGCCACAAGCGGCACCCATCGGTCCCTGACAGGCTTCTTGCAGAATATCCCGAAAACAAACATTCCGAGGATCGGACCATAGGTGTAACTCGCGAGCTTATATACGGCGTCAATGGCGGACTTGGTGTTTAGAAGATAGAACACCACAATCACGACGCCCATCAGCAGTGCCATTCCAAGATGGACCTTTTTCCTTGTGGAGGTCAATTTCTCCTCACCCTCCTTACCGGCGCCCAAAATGTCCACGGTGAATGAGGTGGTCAGAGCGGTGAGGGCGGATCCTCCGGCGGAATATGCGCAGGAGACCAGACCGATGACAAACAACACACCGACCACGACGGGAAGGAAACCGCTTGTGGCGACGGCCGGGAACAGGGTGTCACCCACCTCTGTGATGCCCTTCTGGGCGGCATATATATAAAGGAGCACACCAAGGCACAGGAACATGAATATGACCGGAATCTGGAGCAAACCGCTGGTGATCAGGTTCTTCCGGGAGTCTTTCTGGTTTCTGCTGGCCAGTGTCCTCTGCATCAGGTCCTGATCAAGGCCCGTCATGGCGACCACTGTGAATATTCCAGCCAGGAACTGTTTCCAGAAATACTCCGGATGATTGAAGTCATCGAAGAAGAACATCTTGGAATAGGAGCTGTCTTTAATGGTGGCGGCGACTCCTTTGAAATCCAGTCCCATGTCCTTGGCTATGAATATGATGGCGAGGACAATCGAGACCACCATGCACACCGTCTTGAGTGTGTCGTTCCAAATTACTGACTTGACTCCGCCCTTGAAGGTGTACAGCAGGACTATAGCGATAGAGACGGCCACATTCAGGATGAAAGGCAGACCTAGAGGTCCGAAAACCATCAACTGCAGGGTCACGCAGACAAGATAAAGCCTGACAGCCGCTCCCAAGACCTTGGAGATCAGGAAGAACCAAGCTCCGGTCTTGTGGGAGGAGACCCCGAAACGGTCTTCAAGATACTGGTAGATCGAGACCAGATTCATTTTGAAAAACACGGGGGTCAGGACGAATGCGATTATCAGGTAGCCGACGAAGAACCCGAGCACCATCTGCATATATCCCATCGCAGCCCCGTTGCCTACCATGCCGGGGACGGAAACATAAGTCACCCCCGACATCGGGGCCCCGATCATGGCGATAGCGACTATCCACCATGGAGCCTTGCGACCTCCATTGAAGAACCCTTGGTTATCAGCGCCTTTTGAGGATATCGATCCTATGGCGAGCATCACCGCAAAGTATGCGGCCATGGTTATTATCACCGCTAGAGGACTCATATTCAGTATTGATATTCGTTATTCGGTACGATCACCGCGGAGGCCCAGACCTCGCAGCCTTCTCCCCTGCCGACAAAGCCGAGTCTCTCGGTCGTGGTGGCCTTGACGCTGACCTGGTCCTTGCCGATATTCATTATTCCAGCCAGAGTCTCCCGCATAGTGTCTATGTAGGGCCGGAGCTTCGGTTCCTGAAGAGCTATGGTGATATCCACATTGCAGATACTGTATTTATTCGCCTCCTCGCCGGAAAGCATGGCGACGACCTCGGAGAGAAGCTTCGTGCTGTCAATGCCTTTATAGCGGGGATCACTGTCCGGAAAGTGCAAACCGATGTCACCCAAGGCTGCGGCGCCAAGTAGCGCGTCGCAAAGAGCATGAATAGCCACATCACCGTCAGAATGGGCCACAAAGCCCTTATCTGAAGGTATATCCACCCCGCAGAGGCGCATCGGAAGGCCTTCTTTCAAAGCGTGGACATCATACCCATTGCCTACCCTGGGGCTGTTAATGAGAATCGAATCCATAACTAAAGATTGACTTGTGTTACAAAATTAAGAAAACAAATCGGTATATTTGTTCATCAAAGAGATTACCGAGGTCATGAGAAATTATATCCAGACATTATTACTCCTGCTAGGTGTCTCAATCGGAGCCGCTTGCGGCGCATTGGCAGGATCATCCGCATCTATAGTGAAACCGGTTGGAGAGATATTCCTTAACCTCACCTTTGTCCTGGTGGTGCCGGTAGTATTCTTTAGCGTGGCGAATTCCGTAAGGAAGTTGACCACAGAAAGAAAACTGTGGAGAGTCTTGAGCAGGGCTGTGCTGGTGTTCCTGGCCGGATCCGTGGTGGCTGGAGTACTCACTTGGATCATTTGCGGCTTCTGGAATCCTCTAGGCGGATACGCCACCAGGATTCCTCCCGAGAGAATGGTAATAGAAGGAGTCGCAATCGGAGGAAGAGACCTTCTCAGCACTATTGAGAATATGTTCACCGTGAGCGACTTCCACATGATTCTCAGTAAAGACAACCTGATTCCCTTGATTGTTTTCTCCGCTTTGTTCGGAGCGGCGACTTCCCTGAGCTCCGCTAAAGGTGAGACTATGGTGAGGTTCCTGGAAAGCGGGATGGAAGTGGTGATGGAATTCATGAGGATATTGATGTATGCGGCCCCCGTGTGCCTCGGCTGCTATTTCGCCGACCTTGTCGGCAGCCTTGGAGGGCAGATTGTCAGTAGTTTTGTCAACAGCATGCTGCTGTATCTGGTTGTCACTTTAATCCTCTTCTTCGGTGTCAACTCAATCTATGTGGCCCTCGCCGGTGGTAAGGAACGGCTATTCTCGTATTGGAGAAACATCACCGAGCCTTCCCTTTTGGCCGTGGCGACTTGCTCCAGTGCCGCTACCATACCCGCATCGATAAAGTCTGCCAAGAGAATGGGTGTGGATGACTCTGTGGCCGAGTCTGTCATCCCGCTGGGAATAAACCTGAATAAGGACGGATCCGTGGTTTCTTCCGTGCTCAAGACGATGTTCGTCGTGTCGTTTTACGGTCTAGGAGGATACGGCTGCCTATCAATCGTCGCGATAGGCATCCTGGCGAGCCTCGTGGTCGGTGCCATCCCGGTCGGAGGCATGACCGCTGAGATATTGATTTGCGCGATACTCGGAGTTGATCCGGAGTTCGCCGCCACACTGCTTGTGATAAGCACCCTCGTGGACATCCCGGCGACTCTCCTTAACACGGCCGACAATCTTGTCAGCGCCGTGTGGGTCGATAAACTTTACAAGAAATGATTAGACACACATACAGGCATAAGGGCAGATTCGAGTTCGAGGCTGGCGGTGGTATAGACAATCTCGAGGTGGTCTACCATACATCCCCCGGGGAATATGCCCCCGGAAAGAAAGTGATCTGGCTCTGCCATGCTCTCACAGCTTCTTCTGATGCGGAGGGAGAGTGGTGGCCAGCTCTCGTAGGTCCTGGAAAAACCATTGACACTGAGAAATATTTTGTCATCTGCGCCAATGTGCTCGGATCCGCTTGCGGCTCCTCCGGTCCAGCATCCATCAATCCGGCTACCGGGAAACCATATTATTTCGATTTCCCCAAAGTGACTGTCCACGATACGGTAGCAGCTTTCGATTTACTGAGGGAACATCTTGGTATTGAGAAGATTGACCATATCATTAGCACTTCGATGGGAGGGTTCATGACTTTCGACTGGCTGGCCTGGAAGCCAGAGCTGTTCGATAAAGTGTTCTTCATAGCCACCGGAGCCAGAGTGACTCCATGGCTGACCGGGTTCAACTCGGCTATGAAAATGGCCTTGTACGCTGACCCGACTTTCAAGGAGAGACGAAGCCTTAAAGGCGGAATGGATGGATTAAAGGCGGCCAGGACAATCGCACTTCTGAC
>JAFROA010000263.1 GCA_017429885.1 Bacteroidales bacterium
CGCTGCGGCTGAGTACGGCCTAAGCTCGGCTGCCGCTCCGGCCGGGAAGCTGGTGCAGATTGTGCCGGATGAGCCTGATTTACCAATGCCAATGCTGCTGTACAGTTACGAGTGGATTATCCAGCATGCAAGGAAATACATCTGGCTCCAGACGCCATATTTCGTCCCTCCGGAACCTGTCCTCGATGCCATGAAAGTAGCTGCATTGAGCGGAGTGGACATCAGGATAATGCTGCCAGAACGTGCAGACAATTTCATTACCAGGCCAGCCAACCGGGCATATTATGAGGAGATTCTACAAGCCGGAGTACGGTTGTTCTTACGCCAGGGAGAGTTCATACACTCCAAGACAATAGTGTGCGACGACTATCTCTCCAGCATCGGATCCGCGAATATCGACAGCCGCAGCTTTGATATCAACTACGAGATCAACACTTATATTTATGACGAGGAAACGGCTCTCAAGTGCAAAGCGATCTATGAGGCCGACCTTGAGAAAAGTCGTGAGCTGACTCTCGAGGAATGGTCAAGGCGACCTTGGCACAACCGCCTCGCCGAGTCGGTCATACGACTCCTCTCCCCGTTGCTGTAAGAAAATGGAACTAGCTGATAAATAGCAGCTCGCGATACTTGGGCAGAGGCCATGAGCGGTTGTCCACCCTCTCCTCCAGCTTGTCTATCGGACGACGGAGATCATTAAGAGCCTCGGCTATCTTGTGGTAAGCCACAGCCCTCTCATAAAGATCCTCGATGGAATTGGCCATCTTGCGGGCCTTCTTCATAGTCTCCGCCTTGGCGCTTATCTCCTCGATATAGCTATTGATCTGATTGATCAGGCCAAGTTCCACGGAGCACCCGGAAGTGTCACCGAAAACAGCTTGGCTCAGAGCGACTTCCTTGAGAAGCTTACGCTTGTAGTCCAAAGCGGCGGGTATGATATGATTGATGGCCATCCTGACCATGACGCGGGACTCGATCTGCACTTTCTTTATATACATCTCCCATTTAACCTCATTGCGAGCCTCAAGTTCCTTTAAAGTGTAAACCCCGGTCTTCCGGAACATCTCAACTGACTCCTGCCGGGTGAACACCTTAATCATCTCAGGAACGCTCGTCTCGGTGTCTAGTCCTCTCAAACGAGCCTCCTCCGTCCATTCGGGAGCATATCCATTACCATCGAAACATACAACATCGATAATGGATGCGATGATAGGCTTCAACACATCCATGACCGCGATATTCAACGGCTTACCGGAAGCGAGTTCCTTATCTAGACTCTCCTTGAACGACAGTAATTGCTCAGCGACAGCGGCGTTGAGGGTAATCATCGCCCCAGCGCAGTTCGCTGACGACCCCACGGCTCGATACTCAAAACGGTTGCCGGTGAAGGCGAAGGGTGAAGTCCTGTTCCGGTCGGTGTTATCCACGAATATTTCCGGAATCTCCACAAGTCCAAGGTTTTTGCCTTTCTTCCCAGCAATCTCAATCGGTGTGTCAGACGGGACTTCCAAAAGCTTGCGCAGGACTCCTGTCATGGTCCTTCCAAGGAAGGCGGAGATGATTGCGGGAGGGGCCTCATTACCGCCCAGGCGGTGAGCGTTCGTGGCGGATGCTATTGAGGCTTTCATCAACGCGTTATGCTTCTGGACAGCAGCCAGGACGTTGACAAAGAAAGTCACGAACTGAAGATTGCCCATAGCATCTTTTCCAGGGGCGAGAAGCATCGTCCCTGTGTCAGTCCCGAGCGACCAGTTATTGTGTTTTCCTGAACCGTTGATCCCCTCGAAGGGCTTCTCGTGAAGGAGTACGACAAAACCATGCTTGCGGGCGATATAATTCATCAGGTTCATCAGAAGCTGGTTCTGGTCATTGGCGAGATTCGCCTCACCATATATGGGAGCCAACTCGAACTGATTTGGAGCCACCTCATTATGGCGTGTCTTAATCGGAATCCCAAGCTTGTGGCCGGTTATCTCAAGGTCTCTCATGAACTCGGCCACTCTTGAAGGAATAGCACCAAAATAGTGATCATCAAGCTGCTGGTTCTTTGATGAGGCATGGCCCATAAGGGTCCGGCCGGTTATCATAAGATCCGGCCTAGCCGCATAAAGAGACTCGTCAACAAGGAAATATTCCTGCTCCCAGCCGAGATAGGAATACACCTTCCCGACTGATGGTTCGAACAGTTTACAGATCGGCAGAGCCGCGTCACATACAGCTTTAATCGCCTTCTTCAAAGGGGTTTTATAATCCAATGCCTCTCCGGTGTAGGAGATGAACACCGTGGGAATACAAAGAGTATCGTCCATGATGAACACCGGCGATGTGGGATCCCATGCTGTGTACCCCCTGGCCTCGAAAGTGGCCCTGATGCCCCCGTTGGGGAAGGACGAGGCATCCGGCTCCTGCTGGGCGAGGGACTTACCATCGAATTTCTCTATCACTCCCCCTTTGCCGTCATACTCGATCAAGGAGTCATGCTTCTCTGCTGTGCCTTCAGTCAGAGGCTGGAACCAATGCGTGACGTGGGTCACATGATGTTCCAAAGCCCATTCCTTCATTCCTTCCGCCACCTTGTCAGCGGTCGCCCTGTCCAGCGGCTTGCCGTTGTCAATACAGTCAAACAATGCCGAGAGTGTGTCTTTGTCGAGATATCTCGCCATTTTCTTGCGGTCAAACACAAGTTCACCGAAATACTCCGACGGCTTACCTTCCGGACACTCCGCCGGAACAGCTTTCTTCTCGAAGGACTCTTTGACGAGATCAAATCTGTCGATACTCATATTGTTCGTTTTATACTTTTTCCTCAATTCAGACAAAGTTAATTATATTTTCGCTATCTTACCATCATGTTAGTGTCAATTATTTCCACGTTGCTGGCGGCAGCTTCCGTCACCGTGTACAATCCAAGGGTTCCGGTCATGGTTGACCGTGAGTATAATGTTGTCTCTGAGATAGTGATCCCCAGCGAGGACGCCCATCATGCCTCAGGTGAGGTGGAGGTGTCCCTGGATGGCATTCCTTTAAAAGCGATCAAGGATGTCAGGCTTGTTTACATCGGCACCATATCTCCGGTAATGTCCCGCACTAAGTCCAATGTGATGAAGTCACACTACAATTATTGGGGCGCTGGACAAGAGGATTGGTACGCCGCTCGCTCAACATCCATAGCAAGTAAGGTCAAGCCAAAATCCAACACTGTCAATCTCTCATTCGACAGGCCTTTAGTCAAAGGGGACAATCATTTCTATGTCAGCATGAACATCAATTCATCCAAGGTTGATCTCTCCTACACCTTCACTTGCAAGGTCTCTAGAATCACTCTGGACGGACATGAGGTCCCAATTACTGAGCAAGGGCCTTCCCAGGGAAGACGATATGGGATAGCCCTACGAAACCATGGGGACGACGGAGTGGACTCCTACCGGATCCCGGGACTAGCCAGGATGAAGAACGGCAAACTCATAGCCGTATACGACATCCGCTGGAACACCTACTACGATCTCCAGGCCGACATAGACATAGGTTTCCAGACAAGTTCTGACGGAGGAAGGACCTGGAGCAAGATGGGTGTGGCCATGGATTTTGGTGAATATGGCGGACTACCCAAGGATCAGAACGGATGCGGAGATCCATGCGTGCTTGTGGATGACACTACCGGGGATATCTATATTTTCGCGATATGGGCCCACGGTCTTGAAGGAAGAGCATCCATTTTCTCATCTAAAGACGGTTTTGATCCCATCGATGTGGCGCAGTTGGCACTGGTTAAAAGCACTGATGGTGGCAAGACCTGGTCCACGCCGGTCAGCATAACTCCAACTGTGAAAAATCCTGCCAGTTCCACCCTGTTCCAAGGCCCCGGA
>JAFROA010000264.1 GCA_017429885.1 Bacteroidales bacterium
AGGCTTTCCAGGCTGGGGATATCAAGATGGCCGCTGCTCTCCAATTCGAGGCGGTTCGCTTGATCACGCTGCTTGACAAATACGGCAGCGGTACCGGTAAGGCTTTCATGAGGGCCGCCGGTTTGGATCTCGGCCCTTGCCGCAGGCCTCTCAACACTCTGGAAGGTGAGCGCTATCAGGCTTTCCTTCAAGAACTTCCCGCTACCCAGTTCGAGGAGTTCAAAAACAGGTTCTAGAATATGAGACATTACTGGGCCCTTCTGGCGGTCCTGGGCGTCATGTTTTCCTGTTCGACAGGATCTGGCGTCCAGAAAGGTAATCTGACTCTCACGGAAGACCTTGTCTGGACCGCCACGACTCTCCCTCCATCACCCTCTGACACGGTGGGGAATCTTGGTTTGGCGGGAGTGTATTCAGGAATGATAGGAGACCGTCTGGTGGTCGCCGGAGGCGCCAATTTTCCTGACGGATTACCTTCTGAGGGAGGGCCTAAGGTCTGGTATTCTGATGTTTACACTTATGACGGGGACTCCGGGTGGCATTGCTGGCCCGGAGCTCTTGGAAAAGAGTCCGCCTATGGCGTGACTGTCCCTTACGACGGGGGGCTCTTGCTCATCGGCGGGTGCCGGGCGGATGAGTGTCTTTCCGAGATCAGGACACTTCGCCTTGATTCTGAGGGGAAACCGACCGTCGAGGATTGGGGTTCACTGCCAATGCCTCTTTCGAATATGGCGGGAGGACTCATAGGGTCCAAAGTCTATCTCGCCGGGGGAATATCGACCATGGGTGGGGATCAGAAGGCCTTGGATGTGTTCCTCTCACTAGACTTGAAATCAGGGGCCTGCAAACAACTTCCTTGGCCTGACGCCTCTCCGAGGGCTTTCGCCGTCGGAACAGTCCAAAGTGACGGGCTGGACAATTGCTTCTATCTTTTCAGCGGAAGGAATTATGAAGGGGACTCCCCATGGGAGGTCCTTCGAGATGGTTGGGCATGGAATCCCCGTCTGGGTGAATGGAAACCGGTCAAAGGGGAGTTCCCCGTGATGGCCGGGAGCGCTGTTCCTTTCGGTACAAACCATATTGTCCTGGCTGGAGGAAGGAGTGAGGACCCTTCTGTGCCAGACAATGTTCTCAGGATTTACCATACGGTCACATCATCGATGATGACAATTCCTGTGGAGGACCATGTCATCCCTGTGACTACCAACACAATACGCTCGGGCAATAGCTTCGTGATCTGCAGCGGTGAAGTCGCCCCTGGAGTCCGGACTCCGGTGATATTGACCGGAAGCGTGGAAGGCCGTACCCGTCACATGGGTTGGGTCGACATCCTGGTGATAATCCTCTATTTCGGCCTGCTGGCATGGATGGGAGTGTATTTCTCGAAAAGGCAGAAAAACACTGACGATTATTTCAAGGGAGGAGGCAGGATCCCCTGGCCTATCGTGGGATTGAGCATATTCGGCACAACTCTCTCCGCCATCACATTCATGTCGATTCCGGCGAAGACTTACGCCACCGATTGGAGCTACCTCCTGTTCAACTTCGGGATTGTGCTGGTCGTCCCGATCATCACCCTTTTGTTCATTCCTA
>JAFROA010000265.1 GCA_017429885.1 Bacteroidales bacterium
AGATCGCCGGCTGCGCGGGCGACCAGCAGGCTGCTCTGTTCGGCCAGGCGTGCTACAACCCCGGCGAAGCGAAGAACACCTATGGTACCGGCTGCTTCATGCTGATGAACACCGGAACCCAACCCATCATGTCAAAGAACAACCTTCTGACTACCATCGCATGGAAGATCGGGGACACCGTCAACTATGCACTTGAGGGCAGCATATTCGTAGGGGGTTCAGTTGTCCAGTGGCTCAGGGACGGACTCGGAATAATAAAAAGCTCCGCTGATGTGGAAGAACTCGCCAAGACAGTCCCTGACAATGGCGGTGTCTACTTCGTCCCGGCACTGACCGGCATGGGAGCCCCTTGGTGGGACCAATACGCCAAAGGTGGCATACACGGCATAACCAGAGGAACCACGGCAGGGCATATAGCCCGCGCCGCATTGGAGGGAATAGCCTTCCAGACAATGGATATCGTGGGAGCCATGGAGAAGGATGCGGGAGTCAAACTATCTGAGTTGAAAGTGGATGGAGGGGCTTCCAGGGACAACCTTCTTATGCAATTCCAAGCCGACGTCCTAGGAGCCGACGTGATACGTCCCCAGGTCACCGAGACGACGGCCAAAGGAGCTTGCTATCTCGCCGGATTGGCGGTCGGATTCTGGGAAAGCATCAGGGAGATCAAGAGCCAATGGCTCGCCGAGAGAGTATTCTCTCCTGAGGCGTCCGAAGAGAAAGTCAAAGCATTGAAAGAAGGCTGGGCTGATGCTATCAAAAGGACAATCAACAATCTTTAATATTCTGGGATATGGAAGTGTCATTATGGACCAAATGCGTCTTTGAGTTCATCGGGACGCTCGTGCTAGTGCTAATGGGTGACGGAGTCTGTGCCGCCACCACCCTTGAGAGATCCAAGGCGAAAGGCGCCGGATGGATCGTCATAACCCTTGCTTGGGGCTTCGCGGTGATGGCAGGTGTTTTCATCGCCGGACCATATTCAGGCGCTCATCTCAATCCGGCCGTATCCTTAGGACTTGCGGTGGCAGGGACCTTCCCTTGGAAGGCGGTTCTCCCCTACTGCGTTGCCCAGATGCTCGGTGGATTCTGCGGCGCCGGACTAGTATATCTCTACTACAGAGACCATTACAGACTCTCAACTGATAATCCGGACGGCATCCTCGGCACCTTCTGCACGATGCCGGCGATCGATCACAAGGCTGCTAACCTTTTCTGTGAGATCCTCGCGACCTGTGTGTTGATATTCCTTATCCTGGCCATAGGGACAAAAGAGAATACTCCGGCTCTTGGATTAGGTAGCATAGGGGCTTTCCCTGTGACAGCCATTATCATGTCTATCGGCATGTCGTTGGGAGGAACCACCGGTTACGCCCTTAATCCCGCCAGGGATCTCGGTCCCCGCTGCATCCACGCTCTCATACCGCTGAAAGGCAAGCGTGACAGCGGCTGGGGCTACAGTTGGGTCCCGGTGGTCGGACCAATGATCGGATGCGTAATCGCCGCAGGAATATACCTTCTCGTATTCTAGTCTGACATCATGCTGCAGCTGGTCGCTACCATCCTGTACATCCTTCTGATTCTTACTGTTGTCGTCGTCATCCTTGTCGACAAAGGAGACTCAGGAAGGAAGTTCGCCTGGTTGTTGATCATCGCGGCGCTACCCGTACTTGGTATCCTTCTGTATTTCCTGGTGGGAATCAACTATCGCCACCATTGGATATTCAACCGAAGGCACCAGAAATACAAGGAATTATTCCTTCAAGGCACTAACGACGCCTTGAACAACATTCTATTCGGTCATGAGGCGGAGTCACTCGTCAGAGAGGACTTCCGCCTTTTGGCCAGTTTGATGGGCCGGGACGCCTATCCGACCGTCTCCAGTGGAAATGATTTCGAGATCATCACCCAAGGAAGGCGCAAGTTCGAACTGCTTTGCGAGGATATACTTAATGCAAAGGAATACATCCACATGGAGTATTTCAAGTTCGGCAATGATGAGGGAGGCAAAGCGATCAAAGAGCTTCTGATGCGCAAAGCGAGGGAAGGCGTAAAGGTCAGGTTCATCCTGGAGAACATCGCCAATTTCCCGATCAGGCCTAAGTATTACAATGATATGAAAGAGGCCGGGGTCGAGGTCGTAAGATTCACCAATCCCCGGTCTCATTTCCTCA
>JAFROA010000266.1 GCA_017429885.1 Bacteroidales bacterium
GGCGAAATATTAATTATTAATAAACATATCATGAAAAGAAAAGAGTTGTTTGAGCCACCTGTGGTGACTGTCATTGACTTGAGGATGTCCGGGACGATCCTCCAAGGGTCAGTGCATGAGAATGTCCAGACCGAGGGTCAGGATTTCGAGGAAATTACCTACGGTTCCGGTAGTTGGAGTTATGGTGATTGGCAGTAATCTCTAGTTTTGTTATCCACCATTGAAAAGAAGAATCAAAATGAAGACGATCACTAAAATATCAATGCTTGCCGCCCTTTGTTGCGGCCTGACTTTCGTGTTCACTGCCTGCGAGCAGAACGAGGAATTTGAAGAGCCCGCAAAGGAGGTTGTTTTCTCCGCGGCTACATCTTACGAGAACCTTCCCGAGACCAAGACTGAATACAGCGGAGAGGACTTCAACCTTGTTGGACAAACACAGGGTACCGAGCGTATAGACTGGGATACCTTTACTGACACAATTAGGGTCCTAAATACTAATACCCTCACAGCGGCCAACTACAAGATAACACAAATCACGGACGGAACTACCGTGAGGAGCGTTGCCAATGTTGCCGCAACCGGTGATAAACTCACCTGGAGCACAGACAATCAGGCGAATACCTTCTATGCTGTCTATCCCTATACCGCCATGAACAGTGGCCCTTATACACCCTCGAACATCGGCACCGTGATCGGCGCCAGCATCCCGGCGACTCAGGATCAGGACGAAACGCACGAAGGCAAGAATAAGAATACAAATCCTGCTACCACAGTGACTATCACCAACCCCACGATGAGCAAGTATGCCTTCATGGTCGCGAAGGTTGAGAACGCCGCCAACGGGAGCAACGTTACCCTTCCTTTCGTTCCGGCGTTCACCGCTTTCGAGTTCTGTGTCGGTAGCGCCAACGACGGTGGTACCAACACGACTATCTCGAAAGTGGAACTAACTTCCACTTCCACTGCCCTTACCGGCGCCTGGACTTGGAACGGTTCCGCGTTTGATTGTCCTTCTTACTCAAGTTCCAATAACAAGATTACCGTTAATTATACCAACAACATAACGTTCAACAACAGCAGCCCTCTGAGGTTCACAGTTTTCGCCCTGCCGCAGAACCTGGATAATGTCAGTGTGACTTTCTATACTTCTCACGGTCCTAAGACTCTCACCTTCACAGGCAAGACTTTCACCGGTGGTAATAAGTATCGCATCACCACCCCTGGTCTGCCGACTGATGGAGACTGGGTGTATTTCCTTGAAGAGATCGATGACATTACAACTTATGGCCATCTTGCTGTCTCTTCAGACGTCGATGTTGTGAGTTACCGAGCAAGACAGGTCAATGGAGTGGTGGACATGTCAACAATTCAGCCTGTTACATGGAAATCCCAGTATTTTGATGGTACACAGTGGCAGGATTGGTCTTCCGCTAACGGTGACTTCTCCTTCGGCAGTTCCTACACCGGGAGCGGTGTCTCCAACGCCTCTAACAGTGAAACCCGTACGGTTTCCTTAGTTGATAATACAAATTATAGCACTACAGGCCATCAGAGTTCCACAGAAATCCTTCGGGCTCGTACTCCGGTTTCGAATTATTCCCTTTGTGATCATGATTTGTACGGGCAGTCAATCAATGCCAGTACAGCTAACACGTATGTAGTTACCGCCCCTGGCACATATACATTCCCCGCTGTTTATGGCAATGGAATAGAGAATGCACAATATAATACTGCGGCTTATTTCCCCAATATCACCGCCACGAACTGTCTTCCTCAATTCAGGAATTCCGTTAATGCTGGAATAACAGATCCTTGGATTTATACCGATCTTAACTCTGGTCATGGCTTAACACTCTCTGGTGTCGATGCCGAGGTTGTTTGGCAGGATGAGGAGATTATCACATCAAAGCCCTCGGTTAGATTCGTGGAAGGTAATTATTGGATCGACTTTGCCATCAACGCCTCTGACATTCGTCCTGGCAATGCAGTTATCGCTCTTCGCGGGAAGTGTGTGAACGGGGCTGGTACAGTCCTTGGAGACAACAGCATCCTCTGGAGCTGGCAAATCTGGGTTACCGACCAGAACCTGACCCCGGTCAACGATTTGATGCCTTTTAACCTTGGCTGGAATGTGGACGGTGAGGTTCAGACAATCCAGTACACTAACCGCGAGCTTCCGATCCGTATTTTGCAGATTGCTCCTTCCGACGATCAATATGGAGCGATCCAGCACGAGGATTTCACCTTCACACAGTTGGCCGACGCCGCTCAGACTTATGAACTTGCCATCGGAAGCAACCCTTATTACCAGTGGGGCCGCAAGGATCCTATGCTCCCGGGACAGTATTCCGCTATCCCTAACGTGCGCGGTGATTATTGCGAAGACAGGCCTTTCTATCCAAGCACAGACTATTCTGGGATGAGCAGCGACACGGAAGATCCTGGCCTTCAGTCTTATATCGAATATGGCAAGGGGGTCAGAAATCCCCATAAAGGTTACCAACATTCCGTAACGACTGGTTGGATTGGAGGCCAAGTAACTCTTGATAATGTTGCTCCTTACAATCTTTGGGATGCTGGTATTACTTCTGCTAATAGCAGTGGGACAGGGGACAGTGGATCTAGCAAGATCAAGACAGTTTACGACCCATGCCCTTATGGATTCACAGTCCCTTACCAGAGCAAGTTCACCAGCTTTGTCCAGAGCGGAAGTAACGGAGCGACTGATGGTGGAAGGAATTTCGGGAGTGTTTTCCTCCCTTATGCTGGAGCCCGTATCTTCTATAACCGGGAAGCCTGGGGAGAGTATTCCGCGACAAACCCCGGACCGGCTATTACTGCAGCTCTTTATCTGAGGCATATTAATGAATTCGGTTTGTATTGGACAGACACGCCATATAGCGATATGCGTTATGCCCAGATACTTCTTTTTGAGGAGACAAATGTTGTCCAGCAAAGTTATACCCGCGGAACAGCAGCTGCCATTCGACCGATGGTGGATCCAAAGCACCCTCTTACTCCTCCATCCTCTTCCTCGTCCCTTAACAAGGGGAATGGAAGTGTCCAGCCTGTCGGAAACGGAGGTGAGATTCCGGCTAACTAACGAACTGAGTTTTTGAATAATCATTTGAAGAAAGATAAAAGATATAATGAGACATAGCGTCCTGTGCAAGTGGCTGATACCGCTTTCTGTGATTGTTGCTTCTTGTTCGCAAGAAAAAGAGTCTGAGCTGTTTGAGAAACGTGATCTGGTGATATCAGCCAGCCAGGAACCGACCTGGGCGGAAAACCCCGAGACAAGGACTGTGTTGGTGGATGGAGTGAATGTCCACTGGTCCCCCAGCGACAAGATCCTAGTGTTCAGTGCGGGCAAGAGCGAGGCCTTCACCTCGAGCAACACTGAAGTATCCGAGACCGCTAACTTCGTCGGTACGATTGATATCCCCGAGTCTTCAGCCTCAGATCCCTATGTCAGGGCGCTATATCCTTATACATCTTCAGCCTCCATGCAGGGAGGGACGGTCGCCACGGCCCTCCCCACATCCCAGAGGGGATTCGCCGGGACGTTTGATGACGACCTGGTGATTCTCGCATCAAGGGGCATCCCCCCGACTGAAAGTGGTTCATCCACGGTTTCGATGGACATGGTTTTTAAGCATGTCTGCTCCGGCATCAAGTTCAGCCTCACCCGTGATGACATCAAGCGTGTCAAGTTGACCTCAAGGGGTGGAGAGGCCGTCGCAGGATCGTTCGCTTTCAAATGGAATAACGGCGGGGATCCTATAGTCTCATCAGTAACGTCCCCATCCACCAGTGTCACGGTTTCTGCCCCTACGGGTGAGGCCTTCACACCTGGCGTATGGTATTATATCGTGACGCTTCCGGTCGATTTCTCAACAGGAGTCACATTCACCTTGACAAACTCTGACAATATTTCAGCGGAGAGAGTAATCGAGACAGCTTTCTCTCTTGGCAGGGGCGCGTTCAGCAGCGCCACCAACCTTGACGCGGACATCGAGTTTGTGACACCGGGAGGTGACGAGCCAGGTCCAGACGAGCCGGATGTCGAGGTGCAAGTTGCCGGACCCGATACTTGGGTGGCAACGGATGAACTTCAAAGAACACTTCCTGTCAGCATCAATGGAACCCGTTCAGACGGGAAGGTGTTAATATTCTATTGGACATGGCATTGTGAGAACCATGCGAATTATCCGCAAATTGTTGATATTACGGGAACTCAGGGTTATTTGAGAAAAAAGTTCTTTAACGATTCGGATTTCTCGAACAGTATCTGGGGTGATAACCATGGTCACGATCCTTGCTTCTGGGGAACTCCTTTGTTTGGTTATTATAGATCCACTGACGCTTGGGTGCTTCGAAAGCATGCGGAAATGCTTGCGGATGCCGGTGTAGACGCTATCGTTTTTGATTGCACAAACGGAGAGTTTCTTTGGGAATCCTCTGTCGATGTTTTGCTTCCTACATGGTTAAAGGCAAAAAACGATGGGGTCAAGGTACCTCAGATAGTATTCCACCTAAATTATCAAGCGTGCCAATCCACTGAAAACACCCTAACTCGGATTTATCAAAAGTATTACAGCAATTCATCATACGATGATCTGTGGTTTAAGGTTGATAATAATCCTCTTGTGATCGCATATCCGGCGAGCACCAACAATTCCACACTTCGTGGTCACTTCACATTCCGTCCCGGACAACCGGATTATGTGGCTGGAGATATGGGCGATGGTTTAGGCAACCATCAATGGGGATGGCTCCAAAACAATCCTCAGAATGTTTTCGGGGAAAACGAGGAGATTCCGGTCGGTGTGGCTCAGAATGCATGTGACGACAGTCACGGTCATTGCTATGCTTTCAATGCTCCAAATACTTATGGGCGCAGCTACACAAAGGCGAATGGACAAGATTTGGTCTCAGAAGGATCTTATATTCAAGGATACAATTTCCAAGAACAGTGGGACTACGCTTTTACCAAGAATCCGAATTATATTTTCGTTACTGGCTGGAATGAGTGGACTGCGAACAGGCAGGACTCTTGGCCGGTCTATACAGGAACAGTCTGGTGCGGACCGTATCCAAATGCGTTCCCCGATCAATATGATTCTGAGCGTAGCCGGGATATTGAGCCCAATAAGATATGGGGGGACAATGGTGATAACTATTATTATCAGCTTGTTAATAATATCCGGAAGTTTAAGGGAGCCGGTAGTTATCCCAATGTGACCAGGCCTAAGACCATGGAGATTGATGGTGATTTCACGGGTTGGGACAAGGTCTCTCCGGACTTCAAGCATTATCCTGGTAATACAGTTCATCGTGACGCCACTTCTCAGTCCACCAAGACTACCCAGACTTATAAAAACTCAACTGGCCGTAACGACTTTGTTGACGCGCGAGTGACAAGGGATAACGAGTATGTGTACTTTTATGTCGAGACAAAGGCGGACATTTCAGACTACAGAAATGACAAGTGGATGCGCCTACTGATTGACATCGACATGAATTGGAACACCGGTTGGAAGGGTTACGATTTCTGTCTCAACTATGTCACCCCTTCTTCTCCCACCAAAGGCTTTGTATCCGTGGCTTCCGGTGAGAATGGAGCTTGGGGATGGCGTACAGATGATAATGCCACCTTCGACTATGCCGTCAACGGCAATAAGATGGAGATCCGTGTACCTCGCTCATTGCTCGGGCTTTCAGCCAACGAGAAGCTTGACTTTGGGTTCAAGTGGGCCGACAACAATCTGTATGACGTGGTCCCTGAAGGCCGTGAAACCCGCATCCTCAATCTTTACGTGGACGGTGACGCAGCTCCGGGCGGCCGCTTCAACTTCCACTACAAGGAACCGGTCGAGTAAAGAGCCGGTCGGCTAGCAGAACACTTATTCATTACAATACCACCCGCCTTCCTTCACCGAGAGGCGGGTGTTTTTTTATTTATCGACAGTTCTGCCCCTTCGACCGTTCGACAGGCTCACAGGGCGCAGGCTCAGGAAGCATTGGAATTTTCAAACCAGCAACACAGGGTGGTAGCCTAAGCTTCTGAGTATCAGCTCGTTAGTCTTTTCTTTCGTGAAAGGTTGGGCCTTTAAGGGCGGGACTTCACATATTTCCGTTCGCTAACACATTCATTATCAACCACTTACGCCAGCCAATGGTGGTGTTGTTTTGAAAAATGACGCGAAACAAGTCCGAATTATCGGCCTCAGACAGCCGCCAGAAGGCTATTTTCCGGCAATGTCCATATATGACCACTCTCCAACCGTATCACGGCCGGAAGTCCTCCATGCAGGAGTAGTCTTTGTCGAGCTTGGCGGAGGTGATCTTGGCGTAGATCTGGGTGGTCTGGATGTCGGTGTGGCCGAGGATGGTCTTGAGGCTCTCCATCGACATGCCCATCGACAGCGCCAGGGTCGCGAAGGTGTGCCGGGCCTGGTGGAAGCAGAGATTGTCGCTGACCCCACAGTCTTTCCCTATCTTCTTAAGCCGTTTATTGACAGTGGCGTATTTCCCGACCTCGAAAAGCGGCATCCCTTTCTCGACCCTCCCGTGGCGATCCAAGATCTCGATGGCGGTGGGCAGAAGCTTCGCCTGGAACTGCACTCGGGTCTTCTTCCTTTTTGAGACTATCCACCTCGCCCCGTTGAACTCGACGATCTCATTCATTGTCAACTTGCTGAGGTCCGCGAAAGACAGGCCTGTCATGCAGCAGAACACGAACAAGTCCCGAGTGAACGCCAGCTTGCTCCCATCCGGATAGCTGTAGGCGATCATGTGCCGCAGCTGGGCTTCCGTCAGGAAGCCCCTCTCCCTGACATCGGGAGACACACGGAAGTTATTCAACGGGTTACGGGTGATGATCCCGTCGTTGTAGGCGGAGTTGACCACCTTCCGGATGGGCATCTGGTAGACCCAGACCGACGAGCGCTGAAGATTGAGCTTGTCCCTGAGGTACATGCAGAACCCTCTCAAGAAAGACTCGTCCAGCTCTTCCAGAAGGATATCCCTCATCCCGAGGGCACCCCTCAAGTAGTCCGCGCAGTGGCCCCGGACGATCTTGTACTTGTTGAAAGTCGAGGCCGAGCGGTCTTTACCCACCATGGTGGAGATGATGCGGATCTCCCTGTCCAGCCCGGCCAGCAGGGTCGTCTCGTTGTCCCTCTTCCTGAGGAGGATGACCTTGATCTCGCTGGCTGAGTTGACCCCACCCCTCAGGGCGAGCGCCTGGTAGATCTCAAACACCCTGGAGCGGATGTCGTCCAGGGTTTTGTTGTACTTGAGGGCCATATCGCTCCGGCCTTTCAATCTTCCCGTCTTGGGATTCCAAAGCCGGACCGGAACCGACATCTGGCAACTGAACTGCGCCACTGTGCCTTTGACAGTGATCCTGCAGAGGATCGGCATGTGGCCGTCCCTCTCCTTGCTTCTGTTCGCGTAGAACAGGATGTTAAAAGTGTTTCGCATAATGGTGATTTTTGGGAAAAGTATTCATTCTCTTTTGAATACTGTCCCGCTAACCACCATAAGACTAGTTATTTTCTCCTCCAGAGCGCTGTCATGTCCTCGAGAGTCTTGCCCTTGGTCTCAGGGACGAGACGCCAGACAAAGACCGCCGCGATGAGGCAGATGACCCCGTAGAGGGCATAGGCGAAGAAGTGACCGAAACTGTCGCCCATGGCGCCGAGTTTCATGTTATACATCGGCACGAAGGTGCTGGAGACTATGAAATTGAATATCCACTGGAAAGCGACAGCGACAGCCGTGGCCTGCGAGCGGATTGTGTTCGGGAATATTTCGGAAATATACACCCAGCAGATGGGGCCCCAGCTGAACATGAAGCAGGCGCTGTAGAGCATGATACTGATGACAGGAACGACCGCGGGGAGGGTGATCACGTTGCTGAGCGCCACTCCAAGGGCACCTATGGCCATTCCGAGCGAGCCGGTGATCAGCAGAGGCTTCCTACCCAGTTTCTCGACCGTGAACACCGCCACTAGGGTGAAGCTGATGTTGATCACTCCCATTATCACGGTGAAAAGCATATTATTGGACACTCCCATGGACTCGAATATCCTGGGGGCGAAGTACAGAACCGCGTTGATGCCGATGATCTGCTGGAAGACGCTGAGCATGCATCCGATGAAGACCACCAGGAAGCCATAGGTGAACAGCTTCTCCGTCTTCTCCACGACGGTCTCCTTGATCTCGGAAAGGATCTCACGGGCCTTGGACTCACCGTTGATGTTCGAGAGGACGGTGAGCGCCTCCTCGTCCCTGCCGCTAAGCACCAGATAACGAGGAGTTTCCGGGACGAGGAGAATCAGCAGGGCGAAGAGCCCGGCGGGAACCGCCTCGGAGACGAACATCACCCTCCAGCCGACGCTGTTGGTCCACTCGACCACGGCCGGGTCGGAGGCGTGGAATCGGATGATCAGGAAGTTCACGAAATAGACCACCAACTGTCCGAATATGATGGCGAACTGGTTCCAGGAGACGAGAGTGCCTCGCTTCGAGGCCGGGGCGACCTCCGCGATGTACATCGGGCAGAGGGCTGAGGCCAGCCCCACGCCTATTCCTCCGAGAATGCGGTAGCCATTGAAAGCGGCCAGAAGGCCCTTCGTGGCGACCCCTTTCTGGAAGAATATGAACTCCGGGTAATATGAGCCCAGGGCGGAGAGGAAGAATAATATTCCCGCGACGAACAAGGTCTTCTTACGGCCCAGCCTGGAGGCGAGAAGGCCTGAGAGGAAAGCTCCTATCACGCAGCCTATCAACGCGCTGGACGTGGTGAAGCCGTGCATGGCGTCGGTGTAGTTGAAGTCCGACGCCCCCTTGAAGAACGCCTGGAGCCCTTTCTCGGCGCCGGAGATGACCGCCGTGTCGTAACCGAAGAGCAGTCCCCCGATGACCGCCACAAGAACAATAGAGAAAAGATAAGCGGGGTTGCCTTTCTGCCTGTACATAGTCGCTCAGATGATTCTCCGCGAATATAACAAATTGTCGCCACAGAATCAATTAACCACTCCCTCCTCACTGTCACCCTGAGCGTAGCGAAGGGCCTGAAGAGGCCGAACTGTCGATAGTTTTTCAGACCAGCAATACCCCATGGAAGCAGAAGCCCCTTGTTATCAATAAGATAGCAGCCACAAGCGTGTGAAGTCCCGCCCTTTAAGGCCCAACCTTTCACGAAAGATACTATTAACAAGCTGATATTCAGAAGCTTAGGCTAACGCCCCGTGTTGCTGGTTTGAAAAATACCTTGCAAATACTCCTTCGGGAGGAGAGAAACTCGGCTCAACACCGACAATGAATATGTCCGCCTGGCAGACCAGAGCGTCCTTGCCAATCGAGTCCTTTGTTCAACACTTGCGTCCGCCAACCTTGACACCCCATAGGTCTCCAAGCACATAGCCCTAATCTCTTTACGGAGTTCCTTCTCGCTGACCATCTCGATCGAAGCGGTGGCACATTCCTGATCGTATTTCGCTTCTATCTCCTTTCTTTGGGCCATAAACGCGGTGAAAGCCCTCAATGACCTGAATAGCCCCTCGACCCTTTCCCAGTCCATGAAACTGTGCGGTAGAAGGCGGTGATCCTTTTCGTCATATCGCCAATCAGAAGGCAATTCTCTCATAGTGTGGAAGAAAGCCCTTCTCTTCTTGACAGCCAGCTCACCAATCGGACGACCTTTTAGCCCTTCCTCTTCGTGATCGACAAAGTATATATCGCCAGGCCCTCCCTCATAGCGCCAGGGAACCAGCCGGATTCCCGCGCATATGGAGTTGCGATAGACATACATTATCTTAGTCTTCAACTCGTCCTCATCTTTTATTGGGTCATTGCTGACTCTCAGGCTTCCCTTCAAACAGCCTTTCAAACCTTCGCTGGCAATCAATATCTCCAATTTACGTTTGACCGACCTCTTGAAACGATACCTATCAGGGTCTGACCCTGAGACTATCGCATGGAAATGAGTGGTCATTATCTCGGCGACCAGAATCCTGACGTTTGTCTCAAAGGCGGTGACAGCCAACATATCCATCGCGCGATGCTTATCCTTTTCGTCAGGAAACAGACTCGGCACGTTCGTGCCGTCAGAATAGACATGGGAGCAGTCGTTGACCGGTTGTGAGATGAATTCCATAGTTCATAGTTTTCGGAAATATATGAACAATTAACCGTTGACCATAAAAGTCAACGGATAATGTCAAAAAATAGCCTTCTGGCGGCTGTCTGAGGCCGATAACCCGGACTAGATTCGCGATATTTTTCAAAACAACACCACCATTGGCTGGCGGAAGTTATTGATAATGAATATATTAGTGAATATAGGCGTGTGAAGTCCCGCCCTTTAAGGCCCAACCTTTCACGAAAGATACTATTAACAAGCTGATATTCAGAAGCTTAGGCTAACGCCCCGTGTTGCTGGTTTGAAAAATGAGCCGCGAATTCAACACTTAATCGGTGTTTTTGCTATTATGAATATTATTGCCTAAATTTGCGGTGACACTACAGTGTGACTTTATGATGGTTTTATTTCATGGATCAGGCAAGATAGCCCGCGCGCCCAGATATGGAGCGGGGAATCCTTTCAATGACTATGGGTTAGGCTTTTACTGCACCCGGACGCTTTCCCTAGCAATGGAGTGGGCGTGCTCGGTGGATGAGGACGGATTCGCCAACCACTACGAGTTGGATGATAGTGGCCTTTCCTGCCTTAACCTTAACTCGGAAAGGTTTCATATTCTCAACTGGTTGGCGATTTTGCTCGAGAATAGGAAGTTCGACATAGCGTTGCCGGTCGCCGCTCGGGCTAAGAAGCATATTATCGACAACTTCCTGCCTGATTATAAGGACTTTGACATTATTGTAGGCTACCGTGCCGACGATTCCTATTTCTCTTTCTCAAGAGCGTTCCTGAATAACGCTATCTCCCTGTCGCAACTTCGAAGGGCGATGTGTCTTGGCAAACTCGGGGAGCAAATTGTACTTCGAAGCCCCCGAGCCTTCGAAGCATTGACTTTCGTGGAGGCTATTATGGTTGACGCCTCGATCTATCATGCGAGGAGGATAGCGAGGGACCGGGAGGCAAGGGAGGACTATCGAAGGATGCTTTCCGAAGCGTCCTTGGAGGGCGAAGTTTTCGTCTCCACTATAATTAATGAAAAATGGAATAATGATGACCCGCGCCTATAACATCACATATCTGGACGACGCCATGTCCTCTCTCGGGGCGATGCTTGACTATGCCGTAAACACCTGCGGGGAGGAACTGTCGCTCTTCTTCGCGCGCTTCCTCGGAAGCGGCGTTGCCAGATGGCTGTCTATGTCGAGCCCGAAATACCTCGCTGGCATGTCGGGAATAGAACTCGCCTTGCTTGTGGCCCAAAAGACGGGGGATGGACTTCCATTGAAAGATGAATATATTGACCCCGGTAGTCCTGAATATTGGACCGGCTGGACGATGGCTTATCTCTCGTGGTATTTATGTCTGGACTATGGGACGCTTCATTCCAGGGGAGTCACTGTCCAGGCCCTGATGGACCGTTACTCGACCCTTCATGAGGCGGACTTGTCTAAGGCCGTGGAGTTCGCGACTAAAAAGCTTAAGGGGAGCAATCCTTTGAGTCAGGCTAGAGATAACGCCAGACTCACTCAGAAGGAACTTGCTGATGAGTCTGGCGTTAGCCTACGGGTCATTCGGGCTTATGAGCAGGAGCAGCGGTCATTAGCCAATGCCGGTGCGGAGACTGTCCAGCGCCTTTGCCGAGCTCTTGGCTGCCGTATTGAAGAACTTATTTAGTCCACTGGCTCCTTGTAGTGGAAGTTGAAGCGGCCGCCCGGAGCGGCGTCGCCGTCCACATAGAGGCTGAGGATGCGGGTGACCTGCGGGTCATCAGACATTCTATCAACCAGGTTGTTGTCGGCCCATTTGAACTCGAAATCAAGTTTGTCACTTGCAGTAAGACCCAGCACGGAACGAGGAACACGAATCTCCATCTTGTTGCCGTTGACGGCGTAGTCGAAGATTCCAGCATCTTCCCATTCCCAGCCGGTGCTCGTCGCGTGTGAGGCGATACCCTGGCTGTCCGAAGTCGGATTCAGATAGTTGAGGCAATAGTCATAGCCCTTCCAGCCGGTCTCGATGTTCCTGTCGATATTGATCAGCAGTCGCATCCAGTTGGCGTCGCTACGAGAAGTGATGGCCTCGTTCGTCTCGACATAGAAGTAAACGTACTCGTCGTCCCTTGTCACGCGGGCGTCAACGAAGTCGTTGCGGCCGGTACTGTTTGTATATTTCAAACCGGAATTTGAATGTCCCAGGTGGTTTCTATGCAAAGTGTTGCCAGGATAGTGCTTGAAATCAGGAGACACCTCATCCCAACCGGTGAAATCGCCGTCAATCTCCATGGTCCTCTTCCTGGTCACATTGGGATAGGCGCTGACGCCCTTGTAACGACGGACGTTCTGGACAAGTTGATAGTAGTAATTGTCACCATTGTCGCCCCAGTTGGCCGTCGGTTCGATGTCGCGGCTGCGCTCGGAGTCAAACTGGTCGGCGAAGGAGTATCCTGGAGCGTTAGGATAGCCATATGAGCCTTGAGGGGAACCTGCCGGAGGCCAGGTCTCATTCTTGAGCGCGATCCACTCGTTCCATTGGGTAACGAATATATAATGAGGATCCTTCTCAATCGCATAGTCCCACTGCTCCTGGAAATTGTAGCCATATTTGAAGGAAGCGACCTCTCCAGGTTCCGTGGCCTCGACGAGATTCTGGTTGCCGTGAGCCTTGGTGTAACTCCGGCCGTAAGTGTCTGGCGAGTTGAAAGCGAAGCAATGCCCGCCGCTGTCGTCAGACGCGTTCTGGGCGACACCCACAGTCATCTGCTCGCCCTTATTGAAACTATGCTGAGGATAATTCTGGAGCCAGCCCCATTGATGGGTGGCATAGCTGTCCGCATTAGTGTCTCCATACACATAGGAACCCTGTCCGGGACGCCAGGTGAAGAAGTCATAAATAGCCTTATCATATGCGTTATTCATATCCAGAGAGGACGGATAGGCCATGATGAGAGGCTTGGTGTCACCATCAAGATAGAACCAGAGATCCGAATACTCGCCTCTGCCATAGAAGCCTAATAACGGGCTGTTCTTATCATATTCACTTGTGTTGGAGAACGTCGTGCCATAGTACAACATATACAACGCCTCCCTTTCTGTAACCGGCTGTATGCTGAGTTGGAGAACGAAACCGATTTTCGGAACGTTCACACCGTCCCGCTTCGCCTGGGACCATGTCTCAAGAAGCGCCTTCAGCGAACTCAACCAAAGAAACTCGCCATTAGTGCAGTCAAAGAAAACAGCGTCCACTCCGGCGTCAGCCAGCATTTCGGCATGCTTGCGGAGTACCCAAGGGTCGGTCGTACGGTAATATCCGAACAATGGCTGGCCCCAGAAACATGCCTGAGGGTAATATTTGACCTGCCAATCATTAGACGGATCACCATCATTCAAAATCTGATTCCTCTTCGCGAGAGTGAAGCCCCAATTGGCATTGTTGGAATTATTGAGAGCTTCGGGATAGAACCATTTGATTCCCGTGACATTGACAATGGACGGATAGTCTACCTGGTGGTCCGTGTGCCAGTCTGAATAGAACATCAGGACCTTGCGGTTGTCGCGGGCCGCGGGAACATTCTCGTCAGTGATGGCGGTCGGTGCTACGCGATGCAATTCATCCGTCGCGACCCATGTGTCAGGACCGGCGATTTGGACTTCCACATCGGGTTCATCGGGACCGGGCTCGTCTCCACCACCCTCATCAAAAGTAACATGAGCGGGATCATCCAAGTCAGTCGCGCTCTTGTAGGAACCTTTCGCAAGAGAGAAGGAAGTCACTTGCCCGAGAAGCCTCTCCGCGGTCTGGTTGCTGGAGTTTGTAAGAGTGAACTTAACCCCTTGCGAGAACTCGGTCACAGGAAGTGTCACAATATAGTACCACACCCCGGGAGTGAATGTGCTTTGGCCGGAAGGAGGGTTCAGCGTGATTGAAGATGAAGAATTGATAACCGAGGAAACCCCAGGCACGCCGGAGTTGTTCCAGTTAAATGTGAACTTGCCGGCAAGGGACTCTCCCCCGACAGCCGTGAGGACAACCTTGGTGATGTCGTCCCTCGTGAGTGAGAACCGGATTCCGGCGCAAAGATGGTCGAAGGTCATCGGGACGGTGACTGTTCCTGAACTTGAACTTGAAACAGTGGCCCTGGACGCGAGGATGATCAAGTCATCATCGAAGGTGCCGGCAACGCCAGTCTGGCTGGACGGGAGTATCGTGGTGATACTTCCTCCAGCCAGAGAAGCGTTAGAGTTATAAGGATACAGCGCCCTGATGTAGGGGTCTGAGGCGGAAGATGTGGGGATAGCTATGGTTCCGGAGAACTCCGCTGTAGCCGCGGCGGAGTTATTCCTCGATGTGAACTCAGCGCTTTGGCCTCCGCTGAACACCAGTATCTTGTCGCTCGCGGTCCAGTAGACATTCTGCTCGCCTACCAACACCGTCCTGGTCTCAGGGTCCTCAGTCCCGGCGGGTTCCTGGCTGGCTGATATCACCAGATCTCGTCTCTCAAACTGTTCGATTTCCTTTTCTTGCGCGCAAGAAATAACAATCGCGGAAAGCGGTATCAGCCACTTGCACAGGAAGCTATGTCTCATATTATCTTTTCTCTTCTATCAATCAATAATAATAACAAATCAATTATTAAGTTCGTTATTCAGGAATCTCACCACTGTTGCCGAAAGACCCTATGCTGGCAGAGGGGGACGGCGAGGGTGACGAGGAAGGAGCGGTGTACTTCGGATCCGCGATAGGACGGACAGAGAAGGCATTCGCACGAACATCATCGAAGCCCATATTCTGAGCTTGATTATCTGCGTTCCAACGGCTTCCAGGTTCTGCGACATAGTTAACTGCTCCTCCGTCATCAATGCGGAGCGATTTAGCAAATTGGAACCACCAATACCCTCCTGCATGATTGTTGTTACCAGTATTAGGATCATATGAATCCCTATGTCCAGTTTGAGACGGTGTATCTGTCCAGTAAAAACCGGCATTTCTCCAGTCTTTGGCCTCATACGTAGGGTGCACTCCTGGTGTCCCTTGATAAACACGGGCACCAGCAAATGGCATAAATACATCAGTCCCAGAGATGTTGAATTTTGTGCCACTACCTGAAATTACTGTGCCATTACCGATAAAACCATCGAAAGAATTCAAAGTCGGGACGCAGAATCCTGGAGGACACGGGTCGTAAACAGTTTTATATTTGTCCGAACCACCAAAATCATCAGACTTCCAGATAGAGGTATTCCAAAGGTTATAGACACAAGAGGAAATCTTTCTATATGGTGCACCTGAATGGATATGAGTATTAGCGTTAATCTCAGTCCAGTTTGCTGTATAACCTTCATCAAAGTGAGTGTGAGCAAATGCGGATAACGGTGGATAGAACTGTCCATTAATCCAAGAGCAAGTCGTTGGATCGCCATAAGGAATATACGGATTCTGAATGGCTAGAGCATAATTGGAAGAATGAAGATCGCCAGTTGCATAAGTAGTACCAATATTAGAGCCAAAAGGAACACTATTATTAAATACGTTAACAACAGTAGGCCCCCACTGCTCCAAAATAGTACTATAAGACTTGGACGTCCGCTTTCCATTCTTCGGCGTGAGAGGATCTTTACGTCCCCACTCATAGAACGGATTACCGCCGACATTTGACTTAATCTCTTCGATGTCACCAATTTGCTTGATATAGAAGTCTTCAGTATCTCCTGTAACACCTGTCGGCACATCCTGAACAACCTTATAATAATTGATACGATCCGTATATTTATCCACAGCCGCATCCGTCAGATCAATCCAACCAAGGTTTACTGGCATGAAATTCTTGGATGAAATTGGAGAGAGGTCTTTCTCAGAGACCCAAATGTGCCAACTCCAAAGTATTATTTTCCCTTCGGAATTAGGATTGCCTCTAAGCGCAATGACTATATTACCTTGCTTTATGTTCTCTGGAGCGATATAGAACTGGATATAAGCGTTTGAACCACTTCCCACAACTTTAAGGTCGTCGTCGCCGTACTTAATGATTTCATCTCCCTCATCAGTATCCTGCCATACAACTCTTGCATCAATTTGTGTTACAGTTGAATAATCTTGTAGAATATAAGGAGAAGTTATTGAATTATTTAAAGCATTACGGAAATGCTCCGTCATATAGACAGTATCACGAGAAGCATAGGTAGACCAAAGACTTGCAAGAGGGGCTCCAGTTCCATAAGGATCGTAAGCACTCGGATTAGGCTGGCTGTTTAAGATAGCATTACCGTAAACGCAAGGGAACTTATAATAACCCGGAGCTGATACAACATAGCAGTTGGCTGTATTCATATCGCCTTCCGGACCATCAATGTTTCCATAGATGGGATGCTTGGAAAGGTCAAAGGGAGCACTGGACGTTCCTCTAGGAGTGGCATGAGCGAGAGCGTCTCTCGCAGCCTGACCGGCAGAAGGATTATCGATATCGTGATTAGGGTTAACGCGAACGATATCTGCCGCTCTCGGCTCGCCGGTGGGATAGTCAGCTGTACCTACACCGTCACCATATTCATTTGATCCGGTGTGCATATCGAAGTCCGCGATATTCGCGTTGGTCGTGCTATAGGTATTGGCCTCTCCGGTCGTGCTATACTCAAGATGCCACGGCACAGCATATTTTTCATTAGGATTCGAGGGATGATAGCGATAGCTCTTAACAATGAAGGGTATGTTTGAAACAGAGTTATGACCATAGAAGGTCGTATCAGGAATCTCCTCAATCTTATACACCCAGTCGAGTTCTGGTGTGGTGATGCGGTACTTCTTGCAAGCGGTGAAAGTCTTATTACGGATAGGGAGAGTCACCTGCACTCCTGAAGAAAGAACAAACTTAAGAGTGACGTCCTCGAGGTTCTGCGGCAGAGCGAAAACGGTGAACCTCAAGGGAGCCGAGGGAGATATCGTGGTTCCGGAAGGGAAGTTGACGGTGATCTTGTCATTGGTTCCAGCCGAATAGGAATCAGGACAGGTGAATGAGGTCCCGTTCCAGCTCCAACGGCCGGTCAGGGCGGTGCTGGTGGAGGTCATTTCAAAGCTGCTCACAGTGGCGTTCAGATCCTTGATTCCCAAGTAGAACTCGAAAGCCGTGAACGCTGGAACGAAAGGAAGGGTAACATTCTCGCCGTTATTGGCTGTCACCTTAGCCACCATAAAGGCGAAATCGTTCATCGTGGGGTTTTTAACCGTGGCGCCGTTCTTACCAGTGTGAGTCGTGGTCTGGCTCTGGGTGGCCTGGATAGTGGATCCGATAGCGTTGGTGGAAACGTCCATCGCACCAGAAGGATAAACAGCCCAGAAAGTGTTGGTGGCCCCAGTGCCCCAGGTGAGTTTCGCGGCGTCAGCGGTGACAGAAGCGACACTCTTCTCACTCTGGTCTGTGGGGGCACCCACGGTGTAGTTGGCGGCCTGTCCGGTGCTCACGTTGAGGATCCTGATATTGTCGCCAGGGACCCAGTCTATGCGCTCGACGGGCTGAGTCGTCGCGTTGAATTCTTGTCCGCTGTAAATAGTCCTGGTCTCAGTGTCATTGACATAAGAAGTGGCGGCCGAAAAAACGACCTCATTCGAGGGAGCCTCGATCTCCTCCTCCTGCTGGCAAGCCGAAACCATGTAAGCCATGCCGCAGACGATGGCGGTCATCGCGAAAATACTAGCTATTCTTTTCATTGTTCTCATTTTTTCGGATTAATAATTACGGCTCGTAAGTCCAATCGTCAGTTAAAGTAATATCTTCTGTTAACTGACCCTCGGTCTGGACATTCTCATGCACTGACCCTTGGAGGATCGTCCCGGACATCCTCAAGTCAATGACAGTCACCACAGGTGGCTCAAACAACTCTTTTCTTTTCATGATATGTTTATTAATAATTAATATTTCGCC
>JAFROA010000267.1 GCA_017429885.1 Bacteroidales bacterium
GGCCCCACCGTTCGCTTCGCTCACGGTCCCCCCTCTTACAGTGCCGAGGGTGGCATGGGTCTGGCTTGCCAGACCTTCTTCCGCCGCTTCTGGAGACTCGGCGCGAAGCGACTCAGGGAGTCTGAGGGGAACGCCCCTCAGTCCCCCTAGGGGGTGCAGGGGGGTTGACTGTCGCAGTGCTGAGATAGCTTGTGCGCAAGCTATCTCAGCGCTGCCGACGCGGTTCATCTGGCCGGCGCCGACACCGAGGAGCATTCCGCCGCAACCGACGACTATGGCGTTGGATTTCACGTGCTTGACCATCTTCCAAGTGAACTCAAGGTCTTTCATCTGGGCCTCTGTTGGCTTAGCTTTCGTGACGCATTGGTCGAGGGACAGCGCGCAGGTATCAAGATCCTGGTTCTGGACCAGTAGACCTCCGTTAACGCTGACGCAGGCCATCTGCTTGGTCACATCACCATCCATGTTGACCTTCAAAACCCGGAGGTTCTTCTTGGAGCAAAGCAGCTCCAATGCGTCAGGAGCGAATGATGGGGCCATGACGATCTCCAGGAATATTGGCTTAAGCATCTCGGCGGTCTTAAGATCCACCTCGCGGTTGAACGCCACGATTCCTCCGAAAATGGAAGTCTTGTCACCTTCATAGGCCTTAGTCCAAGCCTCGGCGATGGTCTCTCCTACACCGGCCCCACAAGGATTCATGTGCTTGAGACCCACCGCAAATGGTTTGTCCTTGAATTCACGAACTATGTTAAGAGCAGCGTTGGCGTCTTGTATATTATTGTAAGACAACTCTTTCCCGTTGAGTTGCTCAGCGGTGGCCAATGAATAAGGAACCTCTGTGGGAGTCTTGAAGAATTTGGCATCCTGATGAGGATTCTCCCCGTAACGGAGCGGCTGGCAGATGTCATATTCAAGGAATAACTTCTCGGGAAGACCGGCCTGGGTACGCATCCATGTGGAGATCGCCATGTCATACTCGGCCGTGTGGGTGTAGGCTTTGGCGGAGAGCTGAAGACGGGTCTCGCGACTGGTTTGACCATTAGCTTTGAGCTCGGAAATAACTGTGGCATAGTCCTCTGGATTCACCACGATCGTGACGCTCTCCCAGTTCTTGGCGGCACTGCGTACCATCGAAGGTCCGCCGATGTCAATGTGCTCAATAGCATCTTCCATCGTCACATCCGGCTTGGCGATAGTCTCACGGAAAGGATAAAGATTGACGCAGACAATGTCAATCGTGCCGATCCCGTTCTCCTCCAGTTGCCTCATGTGGTCAGGAATATCCCTTCTGGCCAGAAGGGCTCCGTGAATCTTCGGATGGAGGGTCTTGACCCTGCCATCGCAGATCTCCGGGAACCCGGTGACATCGCTGACGCTCGTCACGGGCAGGCCGGCCTCTTTCAACATCTTCATGGTTCCGCTGGTGGAAAGAAGTTCCCACCCCAGCGACACAAGCTCGCGGGCGAATTCCACCACGCCAGTCTTGTCGCTAACACTGATTAAAGCTCTCTTCATACTTATCTATTTGTCTGTAATACGCTTCATGTGGCAAAGCATGAGTTTGCCCTCTGAATCTCTTAAGTGCATCCCGTTACCCTCGCACCATTTCCACCATTTGCAACTGCCGCACTCGTCCTTCTTCATCCACGAGCGGTCACGATAGGGCTGGAATCTGTTAGTCCAAACATCCCAGAAGTCATCCTTGTAGATATTGCCTTGATGATAGTCCGCACGGATGCTGGTACAAGCGGAGATAGACCCATCAATCAAGACAGATCCTATCGTCACTCCCGCCAGACATGTGTAGAAATGATCCCTCACGTCGCCCTCGTAGCGTCCCAGGAAGCCCTCACAGCCGAAGTTGGCCTTGATCCGGCCCTCCTTTCGAGTCTCCTTGATGAAGTCCAACATTCCCCTGAACATATCCGCTGGTAACTGAAGGTCTGGATCCAAGGCCGCCCTGCCAGTGGGGAATATCGAGAACAATCGCCATTCCTTCAGTCCAAGGCTGATGAGGTGTTCCTTTATCGCTGGAAGCTCTTGATAATTACGCCTGTTCACGCAGGTCACGACATCGAAGGCGATCGCCTTTGAGTCAACGACCATCTTAATGGCTTTTGAGGCCCGCTCGAAACTGTTCTCTCTGCCCCGAAGCCAGTCATGGTTCTCTTGAAGGCCATCCAGACTTA
>JAFROA010000268.1 GCA_017429885.1 Bacteroidales bacterium
ACGGTGAACCGCCTTGGACAGCCTTCCGATGAGTACCCGCCCTATGTCTCATATTACAAGACACTTGACCCGGCCGATCCGGACGTCAGGCAATACCTTATTGACCTCTATTGCGGAATTGCTGATATTCCTGAGGTGGACTATGTGCAGTTGGACTATATCCGCTATGCCGACGTGATCCTCGGCCGCGGCCTTTGGGACAAATACGGATTGGTGATGGACGAGGAATATGCCCCGGCCGATTACTGCTACTGCGACGACTGCGTGGCCGAGTTCAAAGAGAAGACCGGCATCGACATCAAATCTGTCGAGGATCCCTCCAAGGTAAAGGAATGGGCGCAGTTCCGCTGCGACAAAGTCACTGATCTCGTTAACGCGATAGTTGACGCGGTGCACGCCAAGGGCAAAAAGGTCAGCGCGGATGTGTTCCCAGGCCCGATGTCCCACTCTTATCAGATGGTTCGTCAGGAGTGGAGCAAGTGGAACGTCGACATGCTTTTCCCCATGAATTACAACGACTTCTATCGTGAGGGCGCTGATTGGTTGGCCACAATCTGCAAGGAGGAGGCTGAGTCCGCTCCCGCAGGAGTACCGGTGATGAGCGGTCTGTTCATATGCCCGGATTGGAGGAATAAGGATAAGGTCACGGATCCTGAGAACTCTGGACTTCTGCCTTCTGAGATGGAGACAGCGATCCGCGGCTCGCTTGACAACGGAGCCGCCGGAATTTGCCTATTCACGCCCGGACGCATGTCACCCGAGCACTGGGATGCTATGAAGAAGGCTTTGAACTAGTCGTGTAATCCTTTCTTCCTAAGATAGTCGATAATAAACTCCGGACGATCTGTCTGGAAAGCATTGAAGCCCAGAGAGAGCAGCCTGCCATATGCGGCATCCGCCTCTTCTGGGCTTTGAAATGCCCTTTCGTCATCATTACCACCGCAAAGGGACGCCCAGATCGAATTCACCCAGATCTTTGATCCAGCTTCCCTCAAGGCTTTCGTGTAGGAGTCAACCTGAGGAATATCATTGGAGAAAATCACCTCGAACATCACGGGCATCTTCCCGCCGTCAAGATAAGAATCAATGGCCTCAGAGGTTCCATCCTTTGAGATGGTGACAATGGGCATGAACAGTATTCCGGCCTCCTCGCAACTATTCATAGCCTCAGCGGTCGCCTCGCGTGTTCCACCGGCCTTGAATATGATCTGGTCAACACACCCAACCTTCTGGGCTATTTCCAGAACTTGGGGGAAATAATCCCAACCATGGTCGACATTGACAAGAATCCTGTCCTTGCAAACGGTCAAGGCTTCCTCAAGCGTAGGCATGCCAAGAGTATCAATGATGACCCCATGGGCTCCTTTAAGCCTCAAATGTCTCAAAGAATCCAGAGTGTAGGAAGATACCAATCCGGAGCCATTGGTGGTCCTGTCGACCGTATTGTCATGGCTGAGGACCAAAACGCCGTCAGAAGTCATGGCGACATCAAGCTCCACGATATCAACACCCATCTTGATAACGGACTCGATGGCTGGAATGGAATTCTCCGGATGGTGACGCCAGTCAGCCCTATGTGCCGCGACAAGCACCTTCTCAGATGAGGGGTCCCTAAGGATAGCCATGGCTTTAGCCGCTGGAGTGAGTTCCTTCTCTGAATTGTGGCAAGAAACCGCGGCGATGGCAGATAGAAGTGAAAGCGCGATGATGGTGATTCTTCTCATAAGTATTTAATGTTTAAGTATTTCCTGGTCATACAAAGTGTCAAAGGTAACTCTCAGGGAAGTCTCGTCTCTTATTATCTGCCGCAATTCCTCAAGTGAAGTGGCGTTCTTGGACTCAGGAATAAAGAGACGAAGATATCCCCCGTAATAATACTTTTCATGCAGATGCCCCACAAAGCGAGCCCAATGATCCTCTCGGGACAGTTCAGGATAGTGCTCAATACCATACTGTACAGTACGGCGAAGGATCTTCAAAGGTATGATGTCCCTGTCCGCCTCAGCTATGATCTTCCCGTAAATACTTCTGGGATCGGAGGTTCCGGAGGCCCTGTGATCCTCAGCCGCTTGGGCGATAGTCTCAATCTGGTCAGGAGTGAACCACTCCGGGAGCCTTGGGTCTTCCCTTATTATCCGCCCGGAGACAAGGTGGTGGGTTTCCCTACCCTCTACTAAACCAGTGTCGTGGAATGCGGCCGCGGCATAGACCATATCCTTATCCACGTCGTAGAAACCGGCGAGCCTCAAAGCCTCGTCAATAACGCTTCGGGCATGATCCTCCCTGTGGGCCTTATCGAAGAAGGCATAACGGGGAATCACCTCATTCTCAACGTATTCCTTAAGATGTTCATTCATGGTCAATACGGCAACTCTGGAACATATTTGTGGACAATGCTGAGCAGTTCCAGCAGACTGGACTCACAGTTGGCCGCTATAGTCATACTTGGCTCATGGAGACTCATCGGTTTTCCATCAAAACCGCAGGACACTCCCCCAGCCTCAGAAAGAATCAAAGAGGCGGCGGCATAATCCCATGGCTGGAGACGCATCTCGAAATAGAGCTCCA
>JAFROA010000024.1 GCA_017429885.1 Bacteroidales bacterium
GTTACTTGCCACTTCACTGTCTCTTAATTCATTCGCCCAGGATCAAATGGTCGTGGCTCAGGTCGATAGTGCCTCGGCTCCAGCCCAGGAGACCGTTGCTCCTGGTGAGTCGGATCTATGGCAAGAGGGGGTCTCGGCATATTCAGACAGTCGTTTCAAGGATGCTGTCGACTCTTGGGAATAAATAGTCGCCACTGGCGTGGCCTCACCTGAGCTCTATTGCAATATAGGTGACGCTTATTTCAAGCAGGGTAATTACCCTAAGGCCATATTAAACTACGAGAGGGCCTTGAAGCTTGATCCTTCGTTCTCAGATGCCCGATACAATCTGGATTTCGCCCAGAGTTTCACCCAGGACAAGATTGAGGCTGTCCCTGAGTTTATTCTCGAGAGTGTGGGAAGGAAGATGTGTTATACTATGGGATCGGACACATGGGCGGTTCTATTCCTTGTGTTCCTTGCCCTGACTGCCGCCTGTGTGCTGGTTTTCCTGCTCGCTTCATCTACCGGAAAGCGCAGGACGGGGTTCTATTGCGGTATTGTTTTCCTGCTTCTGTCCCTGCTCTGCCTTGAGTTCTCAGCGTGGCAGAAAAGGGATTACGGCAAGAAAGACAGTGCGATAGTCATGCTTCCGGTATCCTCAGTGAAGAGCTCACCGTCGGGTGGCAAAGACCTGTTCGTCATTCATGAGGGCACAAAGGTCAAGATTCTGGACAATGTCGGTGACTGGCAAAATATAGCCCTGGCGGATGGCCGTCAGGGCTGGATCGAGTCTTCCGCGATCGAGATTATCTAGTTTACTCCCACTCGATTGTGGAGACCGGCTTGTCGGAATAATCCCAAAGCACCCTGTTGACGCCGGGTACCTCGGCGATGATCCTGTCCCTGATGGTCCGTAGAATACTCCATGGGATCTCCACGGATTTTGCTGTGACCGCATCTTTGGTGTCTACCGCGCGAATCACCGCGGCCCATCCCATATAGCGTTTACCGTCCTTGATTCCAGTTGACTTCACATCGGGAATAGCCACGAAATACTGCCAAGGAGTAGGGTCCATCTTGCCGATCTCTTCACGGACAATGGCATCAGCTTCACGGACAGCCTCAAGTCTGTCACGGGTGATTGCTCCAACGCATCTTACGCCCAATCCCGGGCCCGGGAACGGCTGACGATAGACCATGTTGTCAGGAAGACCCAGGGCTTTGCCCACAACCCTTACCTCGTCTTTGTACAGGAGCTTCACTGGTTCGACCAACTCGAAATTGAATTCCTCAGGCATTCCGCCGACATTGTGATGGGCCTTGATGCCATCCCTGGACTCCAAAATGTCCGGATATATGGTTCCCTGGGCGAGGAACTCGATACCCTCCAGCTTCGAGGCTTCCTCAGCGAAGACGTCAATGAACTCTTTGCCGATTATCTTCCTCTTGGTCTCAGGATCTTCCACTCCGGCGAGTTTGTCCAGGAATCTGTCAGTGACGTCCACGTAAATCAGGTTGGCACCCAATTCTTCCTTGAAAACCTTGATCACCTGCTCCGGTTCACCCTTTCGAAGTAGCCCGTGGTTGACATGCACACAGATCAGCTGGTCACCGATAGCCTTGATGAGCAAGGCGGCCACAACAGAAGAGTCGACACCTCCTGAGAGAGCCAGAAGGACTTTCTTGTCCCCCACCTGCTTCCTCACCGCCGCGATTTGCTCATCAATAAAGGCTTGCGCCAATTCCGGAGTAGTGATTCTCTCCATCGTTTCCGGTCTGACATTTGGATCCATTTTGTTTCCTCCTAATTATTGGTTTATATAAAATATCTCTCGTTATAAAGTCTGTCCTCCAATGAATTCCCTCAAGATGGAAGTCGGAGGGATGGCGGCGATCTCCGATGGCTGAAGGGCAACTATGTAGTCCAGGAATTTCAGCAGCCTGACGGTCTCTGTGTAGGCTGGTGAGCTAGGCGAGATACGCCTCAATAGCGGCTCGGCATAGTATTTCAGCAACGGCAGCTCAAAGATGACTCCTGAATTGAACAGGAAATCGGCGTTCTCCTGGAAGGGGAAGATGTTGCGCATCTCCCCGCGCCTGACACTGTTCCATCTCAGCAGAGTCTCCTCAGGGGTGGTGTTCCTGACACGGTTGTCCCTGACCATCCTACGTAGCAACCTGTTGTCTGAAGTCGACAGGTTGCTGTTCTCATCGAGATTAAGGGATGTCATGGCGGAGACATATATCCTGAATATCCTGGAATTGTCAACCGCTGAGGTCATCTCCGGGTTGAGAGCGTGGATGCCCTCCATTATCAGGATGTCCTTCTCCTCAAGGTGAAGCCTGTTGCCGACATAGGTCCTCCTTCCTAAACCGAAATTATA
>JAFROA010000269.1 GCA_017429885.1 Bacteroidales bacterium
CCCTCGAAGTTGAACACGCCTTCGTCGTCCCAGCCGTGCTCGTCGTCACCGATGAGGAGACGCTTGGGGTCGGTGCTGAGGGTGGTCTTGCCGGTGCCGGAGAGACCGAAGAAGATGGCGGTGTTCTCGCCGTTCATATCGGTGTTGGCGGAGCAGTGCATAGCGGCGATGCCCTTCAGAGGCAGGTAGTAGTTCATCATAGAGAACATACCCTTCTTCATCTCACCGCCGTACCAGGTGTTGAGGATGACCTGCTCCTTGCTGGTCACGTTGAAAGCAACGCAAGTGTCGCTGCGGAGGCCAAGTTCCTGGTAGTTCTCTACCTTTGCCTTGGAAGCGCAGTAGACAACGAAATCGGGTGCCTGGTCAAACTCGGCCTGGTTCTTAGGACGGATGAACATGTTGGTGACGAAATGGGCCTGCCATGCGACCTCCATGATGAAGCGGACCTTCATCCTGGTGTCCTTATGGGTGCCGCAGAAACCGTCGACCACGAAAAGCCTCTTGCCGGAGAGCTGATCCTGAGCCAATTTCTTGACCTCTTTCCAAACGCTCTCGGACATCTCATGGTTGTCATTAGGATACTCAGGGGTGTTCCACCAGACGGTGTTCTTGGAGTTCTTGTCCATCACGATGTACTTGTCCTTGGGGGAACGGCCGGTGAACACACCTGTCATCACGTTGATCGCGCCAAGCTCGGTAACCTGTCCTTTCTCAAAGCCTGTGAGGCCGGGTTTAGTCTCCTCGTTGTAGAGAACCTCGTAGGTGGGATTGTAAAGGACCTCCTTCACTCTCTTGATACCGTACTTGCGTAATTCCATTTTTGACATAATTAAAGAAAATTTATTGAGTTAAACTTATTCCTTTTTAAACGCCCGCGAATTTACAGAAAAAACGCGCATTCATCAACCCTCATGGCGATTAATTTCGTACATTTGTGAACGCAGGATATTTTCCTGCAAATTATTTGCCATTGAGGCTCGCAAATTATTGCTATAAAACGATTTAAACATTTTAATTGACATGTCGCCGGCAGAAGTGCTGAAGGATTATTGGGGGTATGATAGTTTCCGCCCGATGCAGGAGGAGATTATCGGGGCCGCCCTTGAGGGGAAAGATGTGTTGGCGATCCTGCCTACCGGCGGTGGGAAATCTGTCTGTTTCCAGGTGCCGGGGATTATGGCCGATGGGCTTACCCTTGTCGTGACACCTCTTATAGCCCTGATGAAGGATCAGGTTCAGAACCTTGAGAAGAGGGGAGTGAGGGCTCTCGCGGTTCATGCCGGGATGTCCCGTCACGAGGTAGATCTCGCTTTGAACAATGCCGCTTACGGGGATTACAAGTTTCTCTATCTCTCTCCTGAACGCGTCAGCACCCGTCTATTCCAGTCTTATCTGGATGTTTTGAATGTCAGCTATATAGTCGTGGACGAGGCGCATTGCATCTCGCAATGGGGCTATGATTTCAGACCGGATTACCTCAAGATCGGGGAGCTTCGCCAACGGGTCGACGCTCCGGTGATCGCTCTCACCGCCACTGCCACACCATCTGTGGCCGATGACATAATGGACAAACTGGCCTTCAGGGAGAAGCTTGTGCTAAAAAGCGGCTTTGAGAGGCCGAATCTCACCTATGTCGTCAGGCATATCGAGGATAAGAACTCACAGATTCTGAATATTTGCCGGGGCGTTCCCGGCAGCGGCATTGTCTACGCTCGGAGCCGGGCCAAATGCGAGGAGCTGACAGCTATGCTCAAGTCAGAGGGAGTGAGCGCGGCATTCTATCATGCCGGATTAGGCCCCCAAGCCAGAAGTGAACGCCAAGAGGCATGGAAGGTGGGGAGAATACAGGTGATGGTCTGCACGAACGCTTTCGGCATGGGAATAGACAAGCCTGACGTGAGGTTCGTGGCCCATTATGACCTTCCAGACAGCCCGGAGGCTTATTTCCAGGAAGCTGGAAGGGCCGGGCGTGACGGGAAACGTTCTTATGCGTTGCTGCTTTGGAACGGGATAGACACCCGTCGATTGGCTAAGATCGGGAGCGTAACGTTCCCTTCTCTGGAGTTTATCGGGGACATATACCAGAAACTTCACGCTTTCTTCGAGATTCCTTACGACGCCGGTATAGGACGCCAGCTGAAGTTTTCCCTGGAGGACTTCAGCAAAGCGTTCGGTTTCCAAAGGGCACCGGTTTTCCATTCCTTGAAATACCTTGAGCGAGCCGGGCACCTGACGTACTCCGAAGAGGTGGACATCCCGACTAAGGTGAGAATATCAGTTGATCGGAAGTCGTTGTATGACATAGACTTACCAAGCGAGGACATGGTGTCTCTCCTGGATGTCCTTATGCGGACATATCCTGGTGTATTCTCATTCCTTCAAACCATCGATGAGGAATATGTCTCCGGAAGGATCGGCACGACTGTGCCCGGGCTCCGGCAGTTGTTGTATTCCTTGTCATTGGAGCATGTGATCTCTTATGTGCCGGCGGCTCATTCGGATGTCGTTTTCCTTCATCACGACCGCTTGCGGCCAGGTAATGTGGACCTTATGCCGGAGAGGTACAATATGTTGAGGGAGAATTACGAGGCGAGATCCAGGGCAATGCTGGAATATGCCTCAGAGACAGACGAGTGCCGCTCTCGTTACCTGCTCCGCTATTTCGGCCAGACCGACACTGTCGACTGCGGCACCTGTGACATTTGCCGCGAGAAGTCTAGCTCTGATAATCATGTCGACTCGACGACGGAGATGTTAATAGGCTTTATTAGGGAGAGGGACGGGTCGTATCGCCTGGAGGAGTTGATGACAGAGTTCGGGAATCCGGCGAAAAGTTATTCAAAAGACTATCTGGATATTCTTCGTCACTTGATCGATGATGGTATTGTCCCGCCTTATCAGAACTGATATGGCATCCGGTTTTTTTTAGAATAATTACGCGCGATGATTATTAAACAGTTAACCGCAAGAGTAATAGTATTGGTCTCTATTCTAACCGCATCGCTTTCATGTTCTTCACCTGACAAGGATGCCTCTTTCGCACTTGGAAGCCCCAAGTTCGACAAGGTGACAATATCCCTGGACGGCCGTTACTATCCGGGAGAGAAGTTCGAGATAGTGACGAGTGACAATTCACGCATCAATAAATATGCGCAAAGCTATGTCCTTGATGGTAAGGAACTTCACTCTCCGTCAATCCCATTTAGCTCCGTGGTCTCCGGAGGAAAACTGGAGATAGGTATGGGTATGGCGCCTAAGGATAACTATTGAGCTCTTCAATAAATGCAACCAGGTTGCAATTATAAAAGCTTATAATCGCGAACCTGATTGTTGTATATGAACTCGAATAAAACGTTAGCCCTTTTCATAGGGCTGTGCTTTATAATCCCATCTTTTGCCCAGTCCACTGAGCTGAAGGACCGGCAGGACACTTTAAAGGCCACTGTCTTCACATCCCATCATCATTCTGGCGGTCTCTCTAAAGGGAAGGATCTACGCACGGAGGTTGTCTCGTCAGCCGGGCTGATGAAGCTCGCATGCTGCAATCTAGCCGAGAGTTTCGAGAATTCCGCCAGCGTCACAGTAGGCTATTCCGACGCCGTTACCGGTGCCCGCCAGATCCGCCTCCTGGGCCTGTCTGGCGTGTATATGCAGATGCTTGAGGAGAACCGTCCTGTCATGAGGGGGCTTAGTTCTCCTTTCGGGTTGTCCTTTGTCCCGGGCCCATGGATGGAGAGCATCCAGATAGCTAAGGGCTCTCCCTCTGTCATAAACGGGACCGAATCCATGACAGGGCAGCTCAACACCGAGTTCCGCAAGCCTACTGATGAGATTCCACTGTTCATTAATGTCGTCGGGATGTCCGACACCAAAACCGATTTCAACCTAGCTTCGTCGCTCCAGATGGGGGATAAGCTTTCTACCGTGACCCTCGTTCACGCCGAGGGGAATTTCAAGTCTCACGATATGAATATGGATGGTTTCATGGATGATCCCATGAGAAAGCAGGTCAATCTCGGAAGCCGTTGGCTATGGTATACTCCTGAGCTTGTGGTCCATTGGGGAGCCGGCGCTCTCTATGACTCCAGGAAAGGAGGGCAGGAGCGTGGTTGGCAGTCTGACATATCCAACACCAGACTTAACGCTTACATCAAAGTTGGCCATCCTTTTAGGGAGGA
>JAFROA010000270.1 GCA_017429885.1 Bacteroidales bacterium
AGGCAGTTCATATTCAGGATGAAGGAATTCGAGCAGATGGAGATGGAGTTCTTCTGCCGTCCCGGCACTGAGATGGAGTGGTTCGCCAAGTGGAAGGAGAACAGGATGAAATGGCATGTCAACCTCGGTATGGGTGCGGAGAACTACCGTTTCCACGACCATGAGAAACTGGCCCATTACGCGAACGCCGCCACCGACATCGAGTTCAACTTCCCGTTCGGTTTCAAGGAGCTTGAAGGAATCCACTCAAGGACTGACTTCGACCTTGGTAACCACCAGAAGATCAGTGGAAAGAAGATCCAGTACTTCGATCCTGAGACCGGTGAGAGCTATGTCCCTTATTGCGTGGAGACTTCCATCGGTGTAGACCGTATGTTCCTCGCCGTCCTAAGCCACTCCTACAATGTGGAGCAGCTTGAGGGTGGAGAGACCAGGGTTGTGCTGAGCATTCCCGCTCCGCTGGCTCCTGTCAAGGTTGCTGTCCTTCCTCTCGTCAAGAAAGACGGACTGCCCGAGAAGGCACAGGAGGTTGTGGATCTCCTCAAGTACGACTTCGCCTACCAGTACGACGAGAAAGACTCTATCGGTAAGCGCTACCGTCGTCAGGACGCCATCGGAACCCCGTTCTGCGTAACCATCGACAACGACACGATGAACGACAACACCGTGACTGTCCGTGACCGTGACACGATGGAGCAAACCCGCGTCCCGATCTCCGAGCTTAGGGCCATGATTGACAAGAAAGTCAACATGTCCAACCTTCTTAGGAATCTTTAATATCATGAATATCAGATATTTCTTGGCCGCTCTAACAGCGGCCGTCTTTATTTCCTGCTCACCGAAGGAAAAGATAGAGACACTTTTCAACGGCGAGAATCTCGACGGATGGAAAGTCGTGTTGAAAGCCGCCGAAGGCGAGACCTTTGAGGGTGAGACTTTCTACGCCCAAGACGGTGTCCTGCGAGTTAGCGGAAAACCCTTCGGATACATCCGGACAGAGAAGAAGTACACTGATTACACGCTTCACCTTGAATGGCGCTGGGCTGGAGAGGAAGGCGTGGATGGAGGTGTGTTCAACAGGCTCCAGGACGGCGATAAAGTCTGGCCGCTGGGTGTCCAGCTCCAGATGACACCAAAAGACATGGGTGTCCTGATGGGAGGAATCAAGATAGAGGGTCTGGAAGGACCCTTCTACAAGAAAGACAGGATTGTGGAGGAAAGCCCCGAGAAACCCGTGGGCGAGTGGAATGAGATGGAATTCCTCTGCAAAGGAGGCGAGATTAAAGTATGGCTTAACGGAATCCTCGTCAACGAGGCCGTCTGCGACGCCACTAGCGGCTACATCGCCCTCCAGTCAGAAGGCGGAGCTATGGACTTCAGGAATATCTACCTCTCGAACCGTACTTTACAGACGGAAAGGTAGTAGGTGGCGTTGAGCGACTCTTTCCCTTGGAAGAATAAATAAACCTGACCGTCATCATCCTGGAATACTCCCGGATGACCGCTCTCGAAAGCGTTCCATGCTCCCTCGGGCCCATGGGGGAAGAATAAGCCGTCTGGAGCTATCCTCTCATAATGATAACCATCAGTCGAA
>JAFROA010000271.1 GCA_017429885.1 Bacteroidales bacterium
GGAATGATTTTGAATCAGCAAAATTGCTGATCACGAGACCGTACAACGCCCGGCAGCCCGTAATGCCTTCAATGGGCGAAGCTGGATCCTTCACGGGCGCGGCTCAAGCCGCATCCCCTTTTTCCTGGATCAAATATTAGCCATGAATTTGTTGATACGCCCGACAACGTAGTCCTCTTTGTTGGGCATCTGCGTGTAGAAGTTGATGTAAGGAAGGCCGAGTTTCTTGGCGTACATCCTGGAAATCAAGTACTTCACTTTGGCGTCATGACTATGGCCGGAGCCAAGCATTACAATTCCCTTAGGTGCACCACCCTCAGAAAGGACGAAGGTGTAAGGCTGGCCCCACTCCGCCTTGTAGGCCTGCGTGGGACGTGTCTCGTAAAGCTTGAACGAATCCGAAGCGTTTCCGGCAAGTTCTGTGACAGGCACATTACGCTGGACAGTGTACTGAGGGAAACGGGTGGCGAGAATACCGGCGAAATAGGTCAGGCTCTCCGCCTCGCTTCTGACAGGAGCGTCATCATCACCGTAATCCACAAAATTGCCTCTTCCTCCCGAATGGGGCTGAGATGAGCTGGATGTGTTCACCGCACCGGACATGGCGGCATTGGCGGCCTGCTGGACCTTCGATACCAGGTCTCCGGCAACGCCTTTTAAAAGGTCTTTGAAAAGTCCCATGGTAGTAATTGTGTATCAAGTGTTTCCCCAAATATAGACAATAATTTGGAAAAACTATTTCAAGAATACGAAAAAGACGGCGAGAACAAGGCAGACGAAGGCGACTAAGTGATTCCACTGGATTGTCTGTCCCTTGAAGACAAACATCACGATGATTGTGAATATAGTCAGCGAAATGACTTCCTGGATGACTTTCAGCTGAAGAAGGTTAAAAGGACCCCCGTTAGCCTGGAAGCCAATCCTGTTGGCGGGAACTGTGAGGCAATACTCGAAAAAAGCGATCCCCCATGAGAACAAGATAACCAAGATCAAAGGCCAGCTCGTTGATATCTTCATCTCACTTAGCTTCAGGTGGCCATACCATGCGAATGTCATGAAGACATTGGAGAAGACAAGCATCAGGACTGTCCAAAAACCACGCATCTCTATCTGATTGATTGTATTTTAAGTAGACGCCACGACAAGACCGGGATCATGAAAGACAGCAGGCAGGCAGCCATCCAGAACACGGAGACAGGCAGGAAATCGAAATCTCCCGCTCCGATCATGAAACCACTCACGACATTTTGAATACCGGCGGCTCCATAGCTCGCCAAACCCACCATGCAAAGAGCCGAGCCCGTTGCCTTGCGTGGAACAATGTCCAGGGCCATCAACCCGGCCACAGTGCAATAGACAACACCTATGGACAGGCTGAAAGCGGACACATAAACGATATTCATGGCATAGCTTCCTTTTGTCAGTAGGAATCCCGCCAAAGAAAGGAAGCAAACTATTCCGGACAAGAGGACGGGAATCAGTCGGTTGCCTTTGAATACCCTGTCTGACAGCCATCCCGCCAAGACAGTGCCGGCTATTCCGAAAGCCTCCGAGAAAGCGATGATCTCCGTGGCAGAGACCAGCGAGTAATCTTTCCCCTTTTGCAGGAAAAGAACGCCCCACTCACTGACCGCATGCTGGGTGATATAGACAAAGGCGCTGGAAAGGGCGATTATCCAGATTCCGGGATGCCTGACCACCATTTTCTGGATATCCTTGGTAGGCAGAGTGTCGGACTTGAGAACCTCCTCGCCGGAGAGTTCCTGAACTGACGGAAGTCCTTTACTTTCAGGAGTATCCGAGACGAAAACCAGAATGATAGCTGATCCGATCACCCCCGCTATCGCTGAGAATATGAACCCATATTCCCATCCGATTACGGCCACCACAAGACCGAGGGCATATACCGAGATGGATTTTCCAAGGTATGGTGTGGCGCTAAGGATGCTGTAGAAAGTGCCCCTGCGGTTAAGCGGGAACCAGCGGGAGAGACTGATCACTCCCGGGGGCGCCCCCATAGACTGGCAGTATCCATTGACTCCCCAAACGACTGCGAACACGAAAAACAAGATAGCCGACGAGAAGCCCCATGATCCGTGAGCGAGGCCGAGAACACCCATGATGAGGTTCACGACTGTCGAGATGAGAAGCCCAGTCGCCATGAAACGGCGGATGTTGCAATAGTCGGCTATAAAACCGTTGGCGAACTTGCCGGCGGCATATACAAAATAGAAGGCCGAGCCTATGATTCCAAGTTGTGCGGCATTGAGGATATCCCCATCGATTAGAGGCTGCTTCACGACTGCCATCGCCATCCGGCAGACGTAATAAAGCGCATACGCCGCCGTCACTCCCCAGAAAGTACGGTTCCGCAGGCGGCGGTATTCTCCTGGCGCCTCCTCCGGCGGCACTTTCACAGACGCCGGTTTAGAAATCCTGTAAAATGAATATAAGCTCATTCGGGCACAAAAATAGCTAATTCCGGGGTTTTTGACTAACTTTACGCGAAATAACGGGTCTTTTATACCATTTCCACAATATGATAAGGCAGAAAACCATCGACGAGGCCATCGAGTCTTTATTTGAGAATATTTCTTTCACTAATGAACCATCAGGTCTCTACGATCCCCTGAGATACATGATCGAGATAGGTGGCAAGCGCTTGAGGCCAAGACTTTGCCTGACAACTTATTCCCTTTATAAAGACAGGATTGGCACAGGTATCCTTGAACCCGCC
>JAFROA010000272.1 GCA_017429885.1 Bacteroidales bacterium
GACCTTATCACCTGGGAATATGAGTACCTCGCTGGAATACGTCCTCTCAAGCCAGGCTTCGCGGAGATTGAACTCAGGCCTTACCCGATCAAGGGGCTTGATTATGTGAAATGCTCGTATGATTCGGTCCAAGGCAAGATCTCCAGCTCTTGGAAGGTGGAAAATGGGGTTTTCAAGTGGGATGTTGAAGTCCCTGCCGGAATCCGGACGGAAGTGTATATCCCCGGAGATACTGTCCCGAAAGTCATCTCCTGCGGCAAGCATCACTTCGAGACTACAATTTGACTTTCTTTTCCCAGAGGTTGGCCATGCGGCGATGACCGGCGGGGGTGGGGTGGACTCCATCCCAGATCCAGTAACACGGCGACGGCTCAGACTCGACTAGTTTTCCGAACAATTCGTCGAACGGAATACATGTGGCACCCGTTTCAGCGCACAACTCCCGGACAATTTCGGCGAGTTTGGAGACCATCTCTTCCCTCTCAGCATAATCGACAAGCATGCCGGTGCTTCCTTCCTTGGCGAGGAACGGGGCGCAAAGAACAAGCTTGACCGAAGGGTTCTGAGCCTTGACTCTTTGAAGCAGGGACCTGTACCTTTCTTTCCAGCCGTCGAAATCGAAAGGAACCCTGTCGGGGGCTTTGGTCTTGAAATATGCTCCCATATCGTTCACACCGACAAGCACGGACACAACGTCAGGCTCAAGATCAAGCACATCCTCCTTCCATCTGCCCTCCAGATCGATGAGTTTGTGGCCGCTGAAACCACGGTTGAAGAACTTATGGCCAGTCTTTGGGCGCTTGCTCTGGATGTCAGAAGCGACGAGCATCATGTAGCTGTGGCCGTAGATGTGATTGAAATCAGTATGGCTCCGCTCGGCTGAAGTCGGCTTGTAGCCATTGACACAACCCCAGTTGCCGTCAGTAATGGAATCGCCGATGAACACGACCTTTTTGCCTTTGGTGACAGGTGATGCCCCGAAGGCGGGCAGGAGGGACAGCATTATCACTGTCGCTAGAGAAATGAGAAGCTTTTTCATACCATAAAAATAGCGCTTTTTTGTTTTTTTCGTATCTTTCCGCTGTATAATCTTCTTTATGAGATGGACAGAAGACATTTCCTGAAAACCACAGCCTTGACCGCGGCTGGAGTTGCCGCGGGCGGAGCTATAGCGCCAGAGTTGAGCGCAAAGACAGTGTCGGCCAAAACACGTCTGCAGGCTAAAGGCTTCGTGAAGGAGCCCGCCCGCAAAGTCGCGGTAGTTGACAGTGCCGATGTGGTGGTCGTAGGTGGAGGACCGGCTGGATTCGCCGCCGCGGTTGCCGCGGCCAGGCAGGGATGTGACACGCTGCTTTTGGAGCGGGGCTATTTCCTGGGCGGTCTTTTCACAGGTTGTGATGTCACCTTGCTCAACGACATGTATACGCCTACTCCAAAGGGTAGGGTCCAGGCGGTTTTCGGCATCTGCGACGAGTTGTGCCAGCGACTGGAGAAGCATGGGATGCTGGCTTGGCTGGAGACACCTCCTAATGTGGACACAGAGGCCACGAAGTATTTCATGGAGGAGATGTGCGCGGAGGCTGGCGTCAGGATTCTTTACGGGGTACAGGCTTGCGACGCCATTATGAGCGGCGACCGCATAGAGCATTTGATTCTTGAGACAAAGAGCGGGCGCGTGGCCGTGAAAGCGGGCCTCGTGGTGGACTGCAGCGGTGACGGGGACGTCCTTGAGTGGACCGGAGAGGACTTCAAGGAATATAAATACGACATCAGCGCGATGTACAGGGTAGGTGGTGTGTATAAGAGCAGGGCCGGTTCGATCACTCCTCACGAGGGGGTATTCACGGGACATCTCGGTGATGGTGTCCGTGGTGTGGACGGACTGGACATGTATACTCTCACCAATGCCCAGCTGGAGATGCGTAAACGGATGTGGGACAGGACAATGAAGTTGCGTGAGACTGCCGGAGACGAGAAGGCGTTCCTCCTCAGTTCCCCCTCGTTGGTCGGGGTGAGGATCACCAGGGTACTGAATTCCGTGTTCAATGTGACTACCGAAGGCGCGGCCACCTCTAAGAGTTACGATGATGTCATAGGTTTCACCGGCTCTGACTCGACCTTGGTGTGGAACGGGGGCTCGATGCCAAGGAAGCAACGCCCGATGTGGCAGATCCCGTATCGCTCATTGGTGCCGAAAAAGGTCTCCAACCTGCTTGTCGCAGGGCGCTGCATTGGTTTTGAGGAAGAATTGATGTACGACGCCAGGGAAGTTGGAACCTGCCTTATGACAGGTCAGGCGGCCGGTACGGCCGCCGCTCAAGCCTTGGCGTACAGGCAAAGCTGCCGCGAGATCGACGTTAAACTTCTCCAGAAGACCCTGAGAGCCAACAATGTCAAACTTGATTGGTGAGTCGGTGAATATGACTTCTTCCCCACTCTTCTATCACTTGCTCGCCCTGGCCGTTGTGGCGGTCTGGGGTGTGACCTTCGTATGCACGAAGACACTCATCAGCGCCGGGATGAATCCGGCCGCGATTTTCGCTATACGTTTCATTTTGGCTTACATCGGGATCTGGGGCATCTGCTTGACTGGGAAGGAGAAGGTGAGGATATTCAGTGACTCCTGGAAGGACGAGTCAGTGTTCCTTTTCCTCGGTATCACAGGAGGGTCTTTCTATTTCTTGACGGAGAACACCGCATTGGCATACACTCAGGCGGCAAATGTGGCCTTCCTCGTATGTGTGGCTCCTGTTTTCACGGCCATATTCACTCTTATCGCCCGGAAGCTGCTGAGAGGACGTTTCGCTGATGGGCTTGAAGATGTCTCTTTGGGCTTCCCGTTGATCGCCGGAACAATTCTGGCGTTAGTTGGTATGGCTATCGTGATATTTGATGGCTCACGGCTCGAACTCTCTCCGAAAGGCGACCTTCTGTCTATAGGCGCCGCCCTTTGCTGGGCCCTTTACAGCATGTTCATGGGGCAGATGACAAAGGACTATGGGGCGGTCTTCGCGACAAGGAAGGTGTTCTTCTATGGGTTGTTGACCATCATTCCTTTTCTCGGGGGAACGGAGGGTTCTTTCTCAATGGAAGTGTTAGGTCAGCCGACGGTTTATCTCAATCTTCTTTTCCTGGGATTGATAGCCTCACTCGCTTGCTTTGTGATCTGGAACCTGGTAATGGCTGGGCTTGGCAATGTCACCTCAACCAACTATGTCTATCTCAACCCGGTGTTCACCCTGATCACCGCGGCGATCATTCTTGGAGAGAGGTTGACTCCGATATCCATTCTCGGTTGCGCCGCCATTTTGGCGGGAGTCATATTGGCCGGCCGGCGATAAACAGGTATTTATGGATGAGGTTGTAGTCATATTCGATTTGGACGGGACTCTGATTGACACGATCGGGGATTTGTCCGCCGCTGTGGAACATGCTCTGTCTCAAGGCGGTTTCCCAGGGCATTCGGTTGAAGAGTACAGGAGAATGGTCGGTCACGGGATAAGGAATCTTGTCACGAGTGCATTGCCGGAGGGGACTTCGGAGGAAACTATAGATTTGACTCTCGGTCGGTTTGTCAAATATTACACAAGCCATATTGATGTCCTTTCAAGGCCATATCCCGGAATACATGAGCTTCTATTGGAGCTTTCGTCTGCTGGAGTCAAGTTGGCGGTGGCTTCGAACAAGTTCCAGGAAGGTACTGAGGCCTTGATCCATTGCTTTTTCGATGATATCCCCTTTGTCAAGATTCTCGGCAACGCCCCTGGCCTTCCCCTCAAGCCCGACCCTGAGGTCATCCGCCTGGCCTTGGAAGCGGCTTCTCTTGGCACGCCACTGGCCATCGGCCGTACTCAGCCGCAGCGAAGCGAGAATGGACGCGGCCGAGGTCAGGTGGCGTGCCAGGAGATAGCGCCACTAGCGCATCCGGCGGTGGCACAGAATGGCGATGTGCCAGGTGGCGAGCCGGAACATGTTGTAGTGATGGTGGGGGATTCGGCGACCGATATCAAGACTGCCAGGAATGCGGGTATTCTCGCTGTGGCCGTGTCCTGGGGCTTCCGTCCAAGGACGGATCTTGAGACTGCCGATGCTATCGCCGATACGCCTGAACAACTATTGGAGATAATTCGTATCTTTACAGGAAAGAATTAATAACACAAATATGAGACGAGTTATTATCGCGGCCCTCGCCGCAACCCTTTGCGCTTTCAGCGCCATCGCCCAGGATCTTCCCGACAACGACTGGGCCAATTTCAACCGATATGCCAAGGCCAATTCAGAAGTTACCGTAAAGCCTCTAGCCGTGTTGATGGGTGACTCCATCACCGACGGATGGTTCAGCAAGGATCCGGACTTCTTCAAGAATAACAACCTCTTGGGAAGGGGTATCAGCGGGCAGGTGACTTCCCACATGGTAGCGAGGTTCCGCAGGGATGTGGTCGACCATCATCCCAAGTATGTCGTGATCCTCGCCGGAATCAATGATATTGCCAGGAATAATGGATACATCTCCGTTGAGAACACCTTTGGCAACATAGTCTCCATGTGCGAGATCGCCAAGGCCAACAAGATCAAGCCTGTCCTTTGCACCCTTGTCCCTTCAGCCTACATCAAGTGGCGTCCCGCTATCAAAGACACCAAGGAGCAAGTCGCCAAACTCAACACCATGATCAAGGAATACGCTAAGGCAAAGCATTACAAAGTGGTTGACTACGCCACTGTGTTGGCCGACGCCAACGGTGAGACCCGCGCGGACCTCTCCGGGGACTCTGTCCATCCTAACCTTGATGGTTACAAGTTGATGGAGGAGGCCTTGATGAAGGTGATCCGTTAAGGGATCTTATTCTCCGAACCTTTCGGAATAGTGGTGTTGGAGCCGCTCCAGTCTCTGGGATCTTGATTGGAGGTAGCGGAGTTTGACATGGTCTGACACACTTTCCGGGTAGGGGGCTCTCAAAGAGTCAACCCAGTTATCCAGATCCATTGACGCCTGTATCGCCATCATGGCGATGGAGGCGTCAACTGTTGTGTCAATCGTGAACATGGCCTCAGTGGACATGTCTCCAAGTTTCTTGTCCACAATGTCATCTAGACGGTCCCTGGTCATGATCTCGTCATCTTGGATCGTCTTAAGGGAGTCTATGATCTGGTAGCTGTCGGAAAGCGCTGAGCGGAGGCTGTCCACGGTATTGTCCACCTCGCTTAGCCTCAGCCTGATTTTTATGGAATATAGGCCAGGGATTATGATAAGGGCGGCTATAATCAGGTTCCTGAGAGTCCTCAGAAGCCTTTTCCAAAAGCTGGTACCCGTCTCACCGTCCTGCCCCATATTACCTGATGTTGGCAATGCTCATAATGTCGGCGAATACGCCGGCGGCGGTCACTTCAGCTCCCGCGCCGTAGCCTTGAATCAGCATAGGGTGCTTGTTGTAGCGCTCAGTTGTGAGGAGTATGATGTTGTTGGAACCGTCCAAAACGTAGAATGAGTGTTGCATGGGGATTTCCTTGAGGGAGACAGAGCACTTGCCTTGGTCATTGGTCGCGACGAAGCGCCACCGTTTGCCCTCTGCCGCGAGCCTCTTCCTTTCGGCCTCGAACTTCTCATCCAGCTGGGGAAGCTTTTCCCAGAACTCTTCCAATGAACAATCGAAGAAAGATTCGGGAATAAAGAGGTTAGCTTCAACATCACTCATCTCTACCTGGTATCCGGCCTCGCGGGACAGGATGACAAGCTTACGGATAACATCCGTGCCTGAGAGATCCATCCTGGGATCCGGCTCGGAGAAGCCCTGCTCTTTCGCCATCCTGACTGTCTGGCTGAAGGGAATGTCTTCAGAGAGAGTGTTGAATATGAAATTCAATGTCCCGCTTACCACGGCCTCCATTTTCAGGATACGATCTCCACTGTTGCGGAGGTCGTTGATGGTCCCTATGATAGGAAGCCCGGCCCCGACATTGGTCTCGAAGAGGTACTTCACGCCGCGCATCCTGGATATGTCCTTCAGTCTCTTGTAGTTGGAATAATCAGATGAGGCGGCTATCTTATTGGCGGCCACCACAGAGATTCCCCTGCTCAAGAATTCCTCGTAGAGGGAGGCTATCTCCGCGTTTGCGGTGCAGTCGACGAACACGGAGTTGAATATATTCATGCCTATGACCTCGTCCCTAAGTCTCGCCGGGGTTAAGGAAATGCCTTCTTCGAGCCGCGTCCGCCATTCTTCGAGATCAATGCCGTCCCTGTTGAATACGCCTTTGACACTTCTGGCCATTCCGACCACGTTGATTTTCAGGTTGTGCTCATCCATGAGTTTCTGCCTCTGGCTCTGAATCTGCGAGATGAGCCTTCCACCGACTGTTCCGACTCCGCAAAGGAAAATGTTAAGCTCCTGATATTCAGACAGGAAGAAACTGTCGTGAATCACATTGAGGGACTTGCGAAGTTGGCTGCGATCCACTATGAATGAGATGTTGGATTCGGATGCGTCCTGCGCGAAGGCACTGACACTGATTCCGTTACGTCCCAAGGTTGAGAACAACTGCCCGGCTATCCCGGGAGTGTTTCTCATATTGTCTCCGATCACGGAAAGGGCGGCGAGTCCGTCTTTCACCTTGACAGGGGAAAGGGAGCCGTTGTCGATCTCCCGCGCGAAAGTCCAGTCCAACACGCTTTTGGCTCTTGCAGCGTCATTCGAGCTGACACCTATTGAGATTCCGGTCTCCGAGGCTGACTGGCAGACCAGGAACGCGCTGATTCTCTCGAGCGCAAGGGCCGTGAAAACACGGCAGTTGACACCCACGACTCCAGCCATTGATGTTCCCGATAATGTGATGAGACTGACATTGTCGATGGAAGAGACGCCC
>JAFROA010000273.1 GCA_017429885.1 Bacteroidales bacterium
AAGGAAGAAGCTAGTGAGGTACTCATATACGTTGATTGCTTTCTTGTCTTCCATGACTACAAAGGTACATCCTTCCTCCGAATCTACCTCTATAGTCAAACATTTACATCATATCAGACACGGAAATTTGCAAGTGTCCCACTTTTATGAATTTTTACCGGACACTAATGTTTTCAAATAATTAGTTTCAACTATGTAAAAATAATCAAATTAGCTCAACGCGAAGAGCCTGTTTTCTTACATGTAAGAATTAAAATCTTACATGGCAAAAACGCCGTTTGCAATCTTTTGACAATTAGGTAATTGCGTAAAGGCCCCAAGGCGGAAGTGTAAGACTTAATTTCTCCTCAAATCGTGTTTTTCATTATGTTTTTTTCCTATTATCGCAGCATTCGGATCATGTAAACTTGAACTTTTTTCTGAATCCCGATGCAAGATTTTCACTTTTTAGCATTTAATATTATAGAGCCATGAACAAGTCGTCTAAATTATCCATCATCGGCATTGCCGCTATGCTCCTTTTTTCTTGTTCCAAAGAGGAATCACCGATTCCTCTAATCCGAGATGATTTCAAAACCATACCTGTCGAGGAAGCGAGAAATCTGGTCCTTGAGTATGCGAAGAAACTTTATCCTGAAACACGATCCGCTATTGATATCACCAATTCAGAGGTCTTGCCTCTGACCAAGGATCTCCTTACTGTCTCGACAAGAGCGGAAAGCTTAACTGAGATACCGGACACATCCTTCTATATTTTCAATTTCCCCGATGAGTCGGGTTATGCTGTTGCTTCGGCAAATACCAAATATGGCCGCTCTTTGATATGTCTGACCGAGAAAGGTAGCCTTACATCGGAGGACTTCTCGCCGATAAGGACAAAAGCTACAGCGGATTCTTCAGGTCTTGAAGGAGGAACAGGATTCATCGCGGACTTGATTTGCGCGTCCATCATGGCGAATGAGATCGCCCCTCCAATTGACTCTACGGTGATTGGCGGGGGGCCGGGTTTTGTAATATATAATAAGTATGGCCCTTTTGTTGAAACAAAGTGGGATCAAATAGGGACTCCATTTACAGATTCCACTGTCGCACAATCCCCGGCAGGTTGCATGGCAATTGCAGTCGGACAAACAATCGTAGCAAATCAGGTATCAAATACGATGTCATTTAATGGAAAACTCTGTTCTTGGGATGATTTGGCATCAGTATGCCATTATTCTAATCCAACTTATAGAGGGACTCTTGATTCAAGAATACAAGTCGCAAATTTTTTAAAAATAATAAGTGATTCAGATCACTGTGATATTAATTATGGAGCTGAAGCTTCATCTGGGACTTTAGAAGGAGCAAAAAGAACATTAGAAGCAATAGGATATAGTTCTGCAACCATACACAGGCATCTTCTTATTGATGCCTTTACAGAACAGGATCAGTCAAATGTAACTAATCAAGTCATCAATGGCAAGCCTGTGATAATGAGTGCCTCAAATGGATATGAAGCACACGCTTGGATTGTTGATGGGTATCTTGAAGCTATTGCTAATTCGAATTTTTATCACATTAATTGGGGTGCTAATGGTTTAAGTGATGGGTATTTTTGGGTAGGAACATTCAATCAACTTAGCCGTTTTTCCCGAGATGAGATTGACCCTTATTGGTCTGTTCCTGAACCTGATAATTTCGACAGCCAAATACAGTATCTGACGTATAACTTTTAATTCAAGTGAATGATATGAGATTTAAGGCTTTAATTCTGTTGGTGCTTGGTTTTTCTTTGACAGCATGCGTTAAATATGACGATCCGATTGGGAATGGGCCACTACCGCTTAGTGTCTATTCGTTGTCGTTTGATTCAGAAGGAGGAGAGAGCATTGTGAAATGCGGTAAATATAGCATCATGGTTTACCGTATCACTATTGATAACGAGAGTGTTACTGACGACGGAGTTACGAGTACACCTCTTGTGAACCAATGGTGTACAGTTGTTAATAATGGTAAAAGCTCGACTGTTCAGATCTCGCCCAATGGAACAGGCAAGGAGAGGAAATGTGAAATCGGTTATGCAGATACAGGACGTAAGCGTTTTACAGTTGTGACGGTGGTTCAATCTGGCGATTAATAATCAAATACAAATGATGGGGTATGAGGAAATTAATTCTGACACTTTTACTAACTCTCGGGCCAATCATTTCTTATGGTCAGTCGCGAAGTGAGTTCGAGGTGATGTCTGGAAGGGCTATTGGATTAGAAGATGTCCGTTATGATTCTTTATTGCCTGACTCCGAAAGGCATATTTATGTACGTGGCCGGTCGGTGTTTGGAGCGGCATGGCGATATGACATATACAAGGGGTTCAGGATTGGCATGAAATATATGTTTTCGCCATCGTTCAGCACTGGTTCACGGTACAAATACCAGGCTCACTCAGCGACACTTACCGCCGAAATTGATTTCTGTAAGGAGAAATCTGTGGCTCCTTTCCTTGCTGCTGGTGCGGGCCCTCAATATGTCCATAGGAAGGCTTTTTATAAGGATGGAGATTCCGACAGGGTCGAATTTGGTAATCTTTGCGCCGAGACTGGTGTGATTATCAAACAGAAGTGTCGAATCTCAGCAGGAGCTCACTTGGGCAACTGTGACAGACCGTTTGCCTATCTTACCCTCGGCTGGCTGTTTTGACAGTCCGCGAAACTAATTAGAGAGAGATCCATTTGATGGCCTGGTCGCGTCGCCACCAGGTCATTTGTTTTTTGGCGTAATGGCGGGTGTTCCGCTGGATGAGCCTGATCGCCTCGTCAAGGGGAACCTTATTGTCCAGGTAATCAAATATTTCCTTATATCCCACCGTCTGCAGGGCCTGGCAGTCTCGGTAGGGGAGAAGGGATCGGACCTCATCCACGAGGCCCTCGTCCATCATCTTCAGCACCCGTCGGTCGATCCTGGCGTACAATTCCTCCCTCGGGCGCTCAAGCCCTATTTTCTCGATCTCGAAATCCCTTTTCTTCCCTCCTGACTTGAAAGAGGAAAGCGGCCTCCCGGAGACCAGGCAGACCTCCAGGGCCCTCACCACCCTCTGGCTGTTCCGCTTGTCGATTCGGGAATATGTGATCGGATCCCTCGCGGCGAGCTCCTCGACAAGACTCTCAAGACCCTCTGAATCAACTATTTCCCAAAGAGCTTTCCGCATCTCGGGATCCCCGTCCGGGAGATCGTCCAGGCCGTCACAGACAGCGTCGATGTAGAACATCGAGCCCCCTGTCATTACCAGAGTTTCGTGTCCTTGCTCAAAAAGATCCCCGATCAGCTTAAGAGCGTCCCGCTCGTAGTCTCCTGCCGTGTAGGGCTTAGTCACGGGAATGGTCTGGATGAAATAATGCTTTACAGCATCCAGCTGCTCCTTGTCAGGGACAGCCGTGCCTATGGTCATTTCCTTGTAGATCTGGCGGGAGTCGCAAGAGATGATAGGGGAACCGTATTCCAGGGCCTTCCGGACGCTGAACTCAGTCTTCCCCACGGCAGTCGGCCCGAGGATTATGACGAGCCGGCGAGGCATGTGCTAAAAGTCCAGATCCTCGGTGCCGTCGAAGACCTCCTTGCCGTCCTCGTCGTCATCATCTTCCTCGTCATCATCGTCTCCGTCAGACTTGTCGTCGTCGCTTCCGGAGCCAAGCTCACCAAGCCAGTCCGGCTTCTGGCCGGGAAGATGGCGCTGGGAGTCAGGGAGATCCTCGAAGGCGACGTACCCGTTCTCGAACTCGATCGGGTTCGGCCCTTTGACATCGACGATGGCCGGGGAACCCCCTTTGCCCTCCTCGATGCCCTCAAGGGTGACGATGACGCTCTTCTTGTTGGGAACGTCGTAGAAATATATGAAAGAGGCGACACCAGAGTCGACCGTGTCCTTGACGGTGACCTTGTCGACGGTCCCGGAGCCAAGGTCGAAAAGACCGTAACGGGCGACGACTCCGCCGTCAGCGTCCAGCGCCTTGAACATGATCAATTGGTCCTGAGGGAACTCCATGTCCGCCCTCATCTGCTTGTGGAACTCATAAAGAGTGGTCCCGGAATCCATCCGGTAAACCCTGTAGAATCCTTTGATTCCAGCTAAAGTGACTCTGAATTGATAAACCATACGACTCAAATAGTATTCAAAAATACAAAAAATCCCGCCCCGTTGCAAAATTATGTGAAAAACGTTAATTTCGTGGATATGATTCAAGACACTTACCTGAGCGTTTCCGCTCCTGCCGAAGGATTGTTCAAGGACAACGGCAGCCGTTTCATCTCTTACGCCTATCCGGTTGAGACTGAGGAGGAAGTGAAAGACATTGTGTCCGATCTCAAAAAAAAGTACCATGATGCCCGACACCATTGCTACGCCTACAGGCTCGGGCATCTCGGCGACAGGTTCAGGGCTAACGATGACGGTGAGCCGTCGTCTTCCGCGGGGAGGCCCATACTGGGTCAGATAGATTCCAGGGGGCTAAGCGACACCTTGGTGGTGGTCGTCAGGTATTTCGGAGGAATCAAGTTGGGTATTCCGGGTCTTATCAGGGCCTATAAATCTTCCACGGCCGAGGCCCTTGACAATGCCGGGACAATCGAGAAGGTAGCTGGAAAATGGTACGGTGTGAGATTCGGCTACCAGGACATGAATCAGGTGATGCGGATATTGAAAGACATGGACTTGCGTCAGAAAGACCAGGATTTCGGCGTGGATTGCTCGCTGAAGGCGTGGGTCAGGCTCTCGGCCGAGGCTGACATGCTTGACAGGTTCTCGGGTATAGGGAGCGCGGTGGTTGAGGAAATACAATAACACATTATTATATTATGCCAAAAAGTTTGATTTCAATCCAGGACCTGACGAAGGAGGAGATCCTTCACATCCTGGACATGGCCGCTCAGTTCGAGAAAGACCGTGAGCGTTCCTTCCTTTCCGGCAAAGTGGTCGCCTGCCTTTTCTTCGAGCCTTCGACAAGGACCAGGCTGTCTTTCGAGAGCGCGGTCAATCGCCTTGGCGCCAGGGTCATCGGCTTCCCGGACAACCGTAACACCAGCCAGACGAAAGGGGAGACCCTCGAGGACACCATTAGGATAGTCTCCAACTATGTGGACATGATTGTCATGAGGCATCCTATGGCGGGGGCGGCTGACATTGCCGCCTCGGTGGCGTCTGTTCCAGTCGTGAACGCCGGCGATGGAGCTAACCAGCATCCCAGCCAGACACTGCTTGACCTTTATGCCATAAAGAAGACGCAGGGCCGTTTGGAAGGTCTGGACATCAATATGGTGGGAGACCTCAAATATGGCCGGGCGGTCCATTCCCTTGTGGATGCCCTGAGACATTTCAGTCCCAGATTCACCTTCACCTCACCAGAGGAGTTGGAGATGCCCAGGAAATATATCGAAATGCTGGATAGGGACGGAATCCCTTACCGCCAGGTCTCCAGGATAGAGGACGGCCTTAATGAGTGCGACATCCTGTACATGACCAGGGTCCAGCAGGAGAGATTCCCGGATATGGCTGAGTATGAGAAGGTGAAAGATGTCTACAGGTTGACCGCTTCCATGCTTGGTTCCGTGAGGCCTGGGATGAAGGTCATGCACCCGCTCCCGAGGGTCGGCGAGATCTCCGAGGATGTGGACAACACCCCTTACGCCTACTATTTCCAGCAGGCCGGAGGCGGAATGTATGTCAGGATGGCGATAATATCTTATTTATTGGGTTATTCCTTATAAAATGGCTATCTTTACCTCCGATTTGGTTTTGATTCCTAATCACGGTATTAATAACAGTTAACAATTGATATAATCGAAATGAAAAAGGTTCATGTTTTCAACGCAGGCCCCTGCCTTCTGCCGCAGGTAGCCATCGACAATGCCATCGAGGCCTTGAAAGACTTCAAAGGCACCGGTGTTTCCGTGCTCAGCATCTCCCATCGCACCAAGGAGTGGGATGAGACTATGGATGAGTGCCGCGCCCTCTGGAGGGAGTTGCTTCATATTCCCGACACCCATGAGGTCGTGTTCCTTGGCGGTGGTGCCTCTCTCCAGTTCCTCTATGTGGCTATGAACTATCTTGAGAAGAAGGCGGCCTACCTTGAGACCGGCGTATGGGCGAAGAAGGCCCTGAAGGAAGCGAAGGGCCTTGGCGACGCCTACGCCCTCGCCAGCTCCGCCGACAAGAACTATTCATATATTCCTAAGGGATACGAGATTCCGACGGACATCGACTACTTCCACATCACCACCAACAACACCATTTATGGCACGGAGATCAAGGAAGACATCGATTGCCCTGTCCCCCTCATCGCTGACATGAGCTCCGACATCATGAGCCGTCCGGTTGATGTCTCGAAATATGACCTCATCTATGGTGGCGCCCAGAAGAACGTCGGCCCCGCCGGTGTGATCTTCGCCATCATCAAGAAGGACTCTCTCGGTAGGGTCTCCAGGTATATCCCCACCATGTTGGACTACCGTGTCCACCTCGACAAGCTCTCCATGTTCAACACCCCTCCCGTGTTCTCCATCTTCATGATGAATGAGACCCTCAAGTGGCTCAAGGGGATCGGTGGAGTCGAGGCTATCCACAAGATTGACACCGAGAAGGCGAATCTTCTCTATGGCGAGATTGACCGCAACCCTCTGTTCGTAGGCACCGCCGCCAAGGAGGACCGTTCCATCATGAATGTCTGCTTCGTCATGGCTCCCGGATACGAGACTCTTCAGGATGAGTTCCTCGCTTTCGCCAAGGATCGCGGCATGATCGGCATCAAGGGACACCGTTCAGTCGGAGGCTTCAGGGCTTCTCTCTACAACGCCTGCACACTCGAGGATGTCCAGGCCCTTGTGGACTGCATGAAGGAATTTGAGACTCTTAAGAAGTAATTGAATATGAAAATATTAGTTGCTACTCAGAAGCCTTTCTCCGCTGCGGCTGTCGCAGGGATCAAGGAGATTGTGACGGGTGCCGGACATGAGTTCGCCGCCCTTGAGAAATATGCCGACGCCTCCGAGCTCATCGCGGCTGTCGCCGATGTGGACGCCCTGATTATCCGTTCGGATAAGGTCACCGCCGAGGTTCTCGACGCCGCCAAGAATCTGAAGATTGTCGTCCGCGCAGGTGCCGGTTTTGACAATGTGGACCTGGCTGCCGCCACCGCCCATAATGTGGTCGTGATGAACACACCCGGACAGAATTCCAACGCTGTCGCCGAGTTGGCCGTCGCCATGATGATATTCATGGCACGCACACAGTTCACTCCCGCCACCGGAAGCGAGGTCCAGGGCAAGCGTCTCGGAATCCAGGCCTTCGGTAATGTCGGCCGTCTGGTCGGCGCCAAGGCTAAGGCTCTCGGAATGGATATCCTCGCCCTCGACCCGTTCCTCACTCCGGAGCAGATTGAGGCTGGTGGAGCGAAGCCCGTCTTCAACTTGGATGAGCTCTATTCCAACTCTGACTATGTCTCCATCCATATTCCCGCCCTTCCTTCCACTATCAAAAGCATCGGCTACGACTTGGTCACCAAGATGCCGAAGGGAGCTACCCTCGTGAATACCGCACGCAAGGAAGTTATTGATGAGGAGGGACTTATGAAGGCTCTTGAAGAGCGTCCCGACCTGAAGTACGTCACGGATGTCATGCCTGACAATTACGAGGCCTTGCGCGAGAAGTTCGGACTCAGGGTCTTTGCGACTCCCAAAAAGATGGGTGCCCAGACAGCTGAGGCTAACATGAACGCCGGCCTTGCAGCAGCCCGTCAGATTTGCGACTTCTTCGCCACCGGCAACACCCGTTTCCAAGTCAACAAGTAGTGTCATGGTAAGAGTAAAACCGTTTGCGGCGATTCGTCCGCCTAAAGATATTGTCACTGAAGTAGCGGCTCCGCC
>JAFROA010000025.1 GCA_017429885.1 Bacteroidales bacterium
ACTACCGGATGGTACCGTCCATGAGATTGAGGATGACATCGCCGGAGTGTGCGAGAAGGTGAGCGTGGCGAAGATCAACCATCACGGCCATTATTCAATGACCCGAAAGCTGCTGGAAAAGCTTCAGGCGAGAGTCTATGTCAGCTGCGTCTGGGACCAGCTCCACAATGTCGCTCCTGTTATGGAGAGGATAGCCGACAAGACCATCTACCCGGGAGAAAGAATAGTATGTCCTGGAATATTCCCTAAAGAAAGACGTGAGGAGGATGCCGGGAAGGCATGGCTCGACATCATCCATAAGGACTCCTTCGATGGAGGTCATGTCGTGCTGGACGTTCCCAAAGGCGGGAAAGAGTATTCCATCACCTATCTCACAGCCGCTGATGAATCGATGAAAGTGCTGAGTGTGATGAATTTCCAGACCCAAGATAAATAGCTGTCACCACTATGAGAAAATCCCTGACCGCATTGAGTATTGGCGCCGCGCTCGTTCTATCGGGTTGCCAGAGTCAGCTCACCTCTTTCCCGAACATAGGAGACCCATATGCGATCACCTCCGGTCCAAGCGACCATCTACTGGACAATTATTTCGGGATTAACGCCTGGAGTCCGGACAACCGCTATGTCGGGGTCCTGGAGGTAGGCTTCAACGGAAGGCTGGCCGAGCAAACTGATACCGCGATTGTGGCTCTTGTCGACCTGAAGGACAACGACAAACTGATTCCAATCTCAAGGACCGTGTGCTGGAATTTTCAGGAAGCCACTATGTTTCACTGGCTTCCGGACGGAACTTGTCTTTTCAACGATTGCCGTGACGGCCGTTTCGTGACCGTGATATTGGACTGGAAGACCGGTGAGGAGCGCATTATCCCAACTCCTGTGAGCGCTGTTGACCCTTCCGGCGAGTGGGCGGTCAGTATAAACTACGCCCGCCTGAGACTTTGCAGACCGGACTACGGATATGCCGGAGAAGGGCAGGATGCCCGCGCAAACGAGGCATGGCCGAATGACGACGGTTTATGGCTGGTAAACCTTAAAACCGGGGAACAGAAACTCATACTCTCGATAGCTCAGGCCCGCTCCCTTATGCCTGAAATCACCGGCGAAGACGGGCTGGCTTATTTCTGCCACACTATCATTAGCCCGAATGCCAAAAGACTATTCTTCCTCGCTCGCACTGTGGAGGATTTCAGTGGACAGATCGAAAGACGGGGCCATATCTACAGTTGGGACACCGTGTCTCTCACCATCAATACAGACGGGACCGACCTGAGACGTTGTTTCCCTGACGGATGGAAAGGATCCCATTTCAACTGGAAGGATGACGAGACTCTGGCAGTGACCGCCTGTTGGGACGGCGGCTCATGCTGGAGCCACACCATTTTCAAAGTCGGGGAAGAAGAGAAGGTACGCCACCTGGCTCCAGGAATTTTAGATTGGGACGGACACTGTGTGTTCTCCCCTGACGGGAAATTCCTCAGCACGGAAGGTTATTGGAATAAAGACGGTTACCGTAGCTGGGTACTCGTGCGGCTGGAAGACGAGGCGATACTGCCTCTCGGCCGGTTTTTCGTTCCGGACGAATATAAGGAACAGTATTCCCGTTGCGACCTCCACGCAAGATGGAGGGGCGACGGGAAACAGTTGGCTTTCAATTCAGTGCACGAAGGTACCAGGCAGGTATACCTCCGGGATGTGAACTGAGGACGCTAGCTTACAGGCCC
>JAFROA010000274.1 GCA_017429885.1 Bacteroidales bacterium
GGCTGGAAAAAAGCTTTGATTGTGCTGGCCTCATGCGGCTTGGCATTCGCCGCCTGCGACCAGTTCTCCAATCTCGTGAAACACGCGGTCCTGAGACTCCGGCCAAGCTACTCTTTCAGGATGCTCAGCGGTGGGCTGAACATATTGGAAAGCCGCGGCGGATTCTACGGTTTCTTCTCAGCGCATGCCGCCAACGCGTACGCCGTGGCCATGTGCCTGATTATCGGATTCAGAAACGACAACACCCACACATACAACGCATTCTGTAAATGGGCACTCGCCTGGGCGATGCTCATCTCCATCAGCAGGATCTTTGTCGGTAAGCATTACCTGGGTGATGTCATAGTCGGAGTCATAATAGGCACCACTTTCGGGTATTTCATCGGCATGATAGCAAGATACCTTGTCCAGCGCTATGTGGACAAGGTACCTTTCACTGGCCTTACAGCCATTATTAACAAGAAACTACCTACAATTCAGGAAGGGCCTTCTCCATCTGGATCCCCCTCGAACCCTTGACAAGGATCGTCGCACCGCTGACCGGATTAGCCCTCAGCCAAGCGGCTAGTTCCTCGGAATCGGCGAACCAGAACACATTGTCCTTTTCCTTGCTAAACAAGGCTTTCCTGAACTCTTCACCTACAAGACAAACGAAATCCAGCCCCATGGACAACACTTGGGAGAGAACTTTCTGATGCTCAGCCAAGGACTCATCCCCAAGCTCACGCATATCACCAAGCAAAGCCACCTTCCGGTCAGCCTCAACCTGGACAAGATTGTCCAATGCGGCAGCCATGCTGGTGGGATTGGCGTTATAGGCGTCTTCAATGAGGATATTCCTTTCGGTCTTCTCCATCTGGGAACGGTTATTCTTGGGAATATATCCCTCAATAGCTTTGATTCCTTCCTCAAGTGAGACACCGAAATGGAGACCGACCGCCAAAGCCGCGGCGACGTTTGTGGCGTTATATGCCCCGGCAAGATGGGTCTCAATGATAAGACCACCCGGAAGCCTCATCCTCAGGAACGGATGCTCGGCGCTGGAAGGAAGGGTCTTCGCTTTCATCAATGACAGTCCATAAGGAACATAACCTCCTGATGGCCAACGATCGGCGGCCATAGCTGTAAGATCAGGGTCGTCAGTATTGACAAAAGTCTGTCCTCCGTGAGCGGCTAGATAGTCATATAACTGTCCCTTTGCCCTTTTCACTCCCTCAAAACTGCCGAAACCAAGCAAATGGGCCCTGCCTACATTCGTTATGAGCCCGAAGTCAGGCTCACTTACGCCCACAAGCCTGGAGATATCGTCCGGATGATTGGCACCCATCTCAATGACCGCCAGCTCGGTTTTATCATCAATGGTAAGCAGGGACAGAGGCACACCGATATCGTTGTTGAGATTACCACGGGTCGCTGTCACATTGTATTTAGCTGAAAGCACAAGAGTGATCAGCTCTTTCGTGGTAGTCTTACCATTCGTCCCGGTCAACCCTATGACCGTCAACCGTTTACCATTAACGAATGTATTCTCCCTATGATGACGGCCAAGAGCCTGGAGGGCCTCAAGAGTATCTGGGACAGGTATAATCCTTTCATCCCCGGAAACAGCGGCGGTGGATTCCTGATCCACCACCGCATATTTCGCCCCAGCCTCAAGCGCTTTGAGGGCAAATTCGTTCCCGTTGAAATTCTCGCCTTTCAACGCTATGAAAAGCTCACCTCCTGAGATGTTCCTGCTATCAGTCGTGACGCGGGAGCATTCCTTAAACAGAGAATATAACTTCTGGATATCCATAGCTAAATCTACTTGCTGCCGGTACTTCCCCAGCCACCGGCTCCCCTTTCAGTCTCAGAGAGGAACTCGACATCCTCCCACTCGACCCTCTCATGACGGGCAACAACCATCTGCGCTATTCTCTCCCCGGGAACAAGCTCGAAAGGCTCGTTGGAGAGATTGACAAGAGATGTCCGCAACTCACCACGGAAATCAGCGTCAACAGTTCCCGGAGAGTTGATTACCGTTATCCCTTTCTTGGTGGCCAAACCGCTACGGGGCCTGATCTGGGCCTCATAACCTACAGGAAGCTCAATGAATATCCCCGTGGGGACGAGAACCCGGTCCAATGGATTGAGGGTGATCGGCTCCTCGATATTCGCCCTCAAATCCATACCGGCTGATGCCTCTGTGGCATAGAACGGATCAGGCCACTTGCTCTTGTTGACAATCTTGACCTTCAGCATGACTATTCTGTTTCTTCCACTGTCTCAACAGGTGCCTCTGCCTTATTCTTATCAGGAATGATGAGGTTGAGGATAACACCCACGAGAGAAGCGAGACCGATGCCGGCGAGTGAGAACTTGCCGAAACTGATGATAGCTCCACCGATGCCAATGGTGAGGACCAGGGAGGCGATGATCAGGTTGCGGGTCTTGTTCATGTCGATCTTGGCCTTGACCATGTTATTGATACCCACTGCGGCGATGCTTCCGAAGAGAAGGAGCATGATACCTCCGAGTACCGCGGTAGGTATTGTCTGGATCGCTGCTCCGACCTTTCCGATGAGAGAGACGATGATAGCCGAGAGAGCCGCTATTCTCATGCAGGAAGGATCTGTGACCTTAGTGAGAGAAACGGCGCCGGTGACCTCGGAATAAGTGGTGACAGGCGCTCCACCCAAGAAGGCGGCAAGCATACATGCTAGACCGTCTCCCATCATTGTGCGGTGCAGTCCCGGATCCTTGATGAAGTCTTTCCCAGCGATCTCACTGATGGCGTAGATGTCACCGACATGCTCGATGATCGGGGCGATAGCGACAGGAGCCATGAATATAATAGCCTGCCATGAGAAGCTCATCTTGGTGAAATGAGGCAGGGCGAACCATTTGGCCTGAGCCAGAGGTGAGAAATCCATCCCGGAGCGATAGAATATGACAGCGGCGATATAACCGGCGATGGCGCCGAAAAAGACCGGAATAAGCTTGATGAGTCCCTTACCCCAGATTGAGCAAGCGATCGCCACAAGAAGGGAAATGATCGCCAAAACCCAGTTCTGACTGGCCATGTTAACTCCCGTCCCGGCAAGTGAGAGACCTATCAGTATGATCACCGGACCAATCACGATAGGAGGGAAAAGCTTCTTGATGAAGCTGATACCGAATAACTTGACCAGCAAACTCATCAGGAGATAGACCACACCCACGGCCACAAGACCGCAGAACATTCCAGGCATTCCGTAAAGCTCAGTCGCCTTCACGATCGGAGCGATGAAAGCGAAACTACTTCCCAAATAGATGGGGACTTTTCCTTTGGTGACACCATGGAACAACAAAGTTCCAAGACCGGCGGCGAGCAGCGCTATGGCTGGATCGAAACCGACAAGCAGAGGAACCAGAACTGTGGAGCCGAAAGCCACGAACATGAACTGAATGCCTACTATCGTACGCTTCAGTGGAGTTAATGATTGGGTTGCCATATAAAACCAGTTATTTGGATGCTCTTGAATAAAGGAACGCCGCCACCACACCGAAAATCACATTTGGCAGCCATAGCGCCACAACAGGGATCATCGCCCCTGAATAGACAAACATCTGGCTGAAACGGAGGAACAGTATATAGGTGAAACTCAAAGCGATTCCTATTCCGATATTGAGACCGATGCCTCCCCTCCTCTTCCTCGATGAGAGACTGACCCCCATTATGGTGAGAATAAACGCCGAGAAAGGCAAGGCGTAACGGGTATGCTTCTCGATCAAGGCGTACATGACATTGGAGTCTCCTCGCAATTTCTGCTGCGAGATGAGGTTGTTCAACTGGCCGATCGGAAGAGTCTCAACAGTGTTCTTATTACGATAGAAGTCGGTGACGGTCAAGCTGATGACAGTGTCTATCTTGCTACCGGAGCGGACATGGTCCTCAAGTCCCTCAGTGAAATCCCTAATGAAATAATTGTTCAGCGTCCAACTACCTGAAGTGCTGTCCCATACGGCAGTCTCGGCCGTTAGCTTGCTGACCAGTTTATTATCCTCTATGTCTTCCAAAGTGAAGCCGTAAGCGGTGTTGTTCCAAGATCCGAAAGACTCGACATAGACAAACTTCCCGGTGTCGATCTGATAATGTACATTATTGGTACTGAACGGGTTCCTATGCTTGACATATGTGGACTCGAATTTCAGTCTCGTGACATTCGAACGGGGAATCACCCAGAGACTCAATGACAGGGACAACAGGGCGATCAGGGCCGCAGAGATGATATACGGTCTCATCATCCTCCGGTAACTCACTCCACACGAGAGGATGGCGATTATCTCGCTGTCCGCGGCCATCCTGGAAGTGAAGAA
>JAFROA010000275.1 GCA_017429885.1 Bacteroidales bacterium
CTTTATAGGGCTCTTCAGACTTGTTGCCAGATTGACGATCGCATGCGGTTACCAAGATGATGGCCGCACATGCGGCAGCTATGACTCTATTCTTGCTCACTTTCATCACTTTTCGGTTATCGTGACGCGAAGGTAAGCATTTCCCGAATTATTTTTTGCGGAATGGAAAAACTGTGCTAATTTTGCACTCCCCGATGGGGTTAAGTCTGGAAGCATAGCTCAGCTGGTTCAGAGCACCTGCCTTACAAGCAGGGGGTCACTGGTTCGAATCCAGTTGTTTCCACGGTCAGAATCAAGCACTTGCGCTAAAGCAGGTGCTTTTCTTTTTGTCTTGGGGCTCGATAAAGGCTCGATTTAAGCATATTCTAACTCTTTTATAGCTCCTTTTAAAGTCATCCGAAGATACGTTTAAGAGTATATAACTGGAGTCAATTTGCTATGCTTTGGCACATCCTCCATCTATCGATAAGACTCTATATTTTGCCATATGCGACTAATAATGATATGAAATATAAAAGGTGCCCACAAAAAGAATATCCTTAATAAAGACAAAAATAATAAAAAGGATGTTCTGTAACCATTTTTAATTTTCAGTTTTCTAATAAACGGTGATATCTTTCCAAGTTACTTAGCCGCCGGAGACTCATCACGAAGGTCTTGATGTCAATGTACATCAGGCCGTTTCATTACTCTCGGGTTTTACCAGAACTGTAAAGTCACAAAATCAATCAAAGAATCTAAATGGAGAAAAATTTGGAGATAATATTTTTTTTTATAATTTTGCACCATAGTACACAACACCTAACCTTCTAACTTTATTACAAATCATTAACTAGAGTCAGTAGGGTATTTCATCAAGAAGTTTTTAACGATTAATGTTCGATAAACTATTTATTCTTAATATGTGGACAAGATTCCTTTCCGTTCTTTTGGGAGCTCTTTTGCTTACCTTGCCTGTCTGCGCACAAGGCGACTGGCCGCAGCCCTTTGAATTGTATCGTTCCTTTACGAAAGAAGCAGAGACCGCGCGGATATTCTCACAAGAATTAGGTGTAAAAGATCGCTGTTTTTTCGCATCCAATGTCCTAAACGGCTTGTGCCAGCCCTACTGCGAATACCCACCTATCTGGGTCGGAGAGGGGAAGTATGAGTTCGAGCATTCGATGCACAGATGGAGGAGATGATCTCCTCCAATCCGAACGGGAAGCTAATCTGCATGGTTGATCTAGATTCCCCATTCTGGATGATACGGCGGTTTCGTTTTGATGCTTTCTCGGATGTAAGTAGTGCCGTTTCAAACCCAGATTGGATGAAATTGACCCTCCGTTGGATGAAGGATTTCATCACCTACGCGGAGGCGCATGACGGCGACCGGATAGGGGCTTATGTGTTGTCCGGCGGCGGCACCTCCGAGTGGTATGACGGTGTAAGCGCCTACCCGACAAATTCGAAAGATATCGCCTGGACCAAATGGTGTCAGGAGCGGGGACTGAACTATGGAAATGCCATCCCGCCTTACCAATCCTTGAGCCTGGCCGCCTTCGATGGACAGTTGTATGACCCCGAGACGGAAAGCGACAAAATCAATTACTGGAAGTTCCACAACGGCGTTATCGCTGACGGCATCCTGACCTTCGCCCACGAGGCCAGGACCTTACTTCCCGAGGGGAAAAGGATAGGTGTCTTTTTCGGCTATCATTTTGTCGGTCCTGATCCCCATACGTTCGGCCATCTCGAATATGAGCGGGTTTATGCCAGCCCGGACATCGATTTCTTCATTGCCCCAGGGTCCTATTCCAACAGGGGCATCGGCGGCGGCAGCGGCTCTCAGGCAATGTTCCAGACCGCAATGCTGAACGGGAAGCAGTTCCTGCACGAGATCGACTTCACCCCGCACGACTATTATACCCGTCAAGCAGGCTGGAAAACCGTGGAGGATGATATCGCCGGGAACACACGGGAAGCCTGTTTCGCCATCGTCAACCACATCAGTTACTGGTGGTTTGACATGTGGGGCGGATTTTACGACAACCCCCTTCTGCGCGAACGCATCGGCCATCTTCAGCGACTTCGGGAGCAACTTCGCAACGACCGTTCTCCGTCCGTCGCCCAAATCTTGTTAGTCGGAGACCCACAGAGTGTTTATTACACTCGGAAAGGAAGCCCAGTGAACCGAGCCGGGGCGGAGGCTTTCCGCAACCAGCTTTCCCTAATCGGAGCTCCCTATGACTGTTGCTCTTTCTCTGACTTAGAGCGGCTGGACCTGTCGCGCTACAAGGTCATTCTCCTTCCTCAGCTGTTCCTGATTGACGAGGCTCGCGCGAAACTCCTCCGCGAGAAGGTCTGCGTTGACGGACGGACCGTACTTTTCGCTTATGCTCCTGGCATCACAGACGGAAAGACTCTTGATCAACAGCGGGTCCAGACCTGGGCCGGTGTCCCTTTCGGACAAGCGAAGGAAACTTTCTACGAGACCCCGATGGGTTTATGGAAAGCGGTATATGCCTATAGCGCTGAACTATTTAAAACAGAAGTCCTTCGGGACATTTGCTCCCGCGCCGGGGTTCATTTCTACCTCGACGAAATGTTACCGGTCTTCGCGAACGAGCGGCAGCTCTCCATCCATTGTAAAGATGGAGGCGAGCGGACAATCTATCTTCCCAAAAAGGCTGTTAAAGTAGTCGATTTGTTGACCGGCGAAGTGGTCGCCAAACGCACCAGATCCTTCAAGATCGAATTCGCATCTCCGGATACGAAATTGTTTGAAATCAGTTATTGACATAATAATCGTTTGTACATTAACATTAAAACCTATAAATGATGTTCTCACTAAAAGATTTGTCGCTTTTCCTTCTGGGTCTGTTTTGCGCAGCGACGCTTACCGCGCAGAACATTCCGGTCTCCGGAGTTGTTATGGACTCGGATGGAGCAGCCGTTGCCGGAGCGACTATTGTTGTAAAAGGTAGCAATACCAACTGGGTCGTCACTGATACGGACGGAAGGTTCTCCCTTAACGCCCCTTCTGGAGCCGTCTTGATTGTCTCGTGCTACGGGTATGAGACTCAAGAGGTTCCTGTCAGTGGAGAGTCTACACTGTCCGTCGTCCTGGGAGACGAGCGGTTTGTTTTGGATGAGGCGGTTGCGATCGGTTATGGTACCGTACGCAAGTCTGATCTAACCGGTGCCGTTTCAGCGATTGATGGAACGAAGCTGGCCGCCAAGAAGAATTTTATCATGTCTCAGGCTCTTCAAGGTTCTGTGGCTGGAGTGACTGTAACAAGATCAGGTAGTCTTCCTGGCGGCACCGGGACAGTCAGAGTACGTGGTATCACAACTATCAACACCTCTGATCCGCTTGTCATCATAGACGGTATTCCTGGAGACTTGAACTCGGTCAACCCCAACGATGTTGAGAGCATGTCTGTCTTGAAGGACGCTGCTTCGGCATCAATTTACGGTAACCGGGCGGCCGCAGGTGTCATAATCATTACGACAAAGCGAGCTCGTTCCGAGAGGACCAAGGTCGATTACTCTTTCGAGTATGGCTTGGAGAAACCAACCACATTCCCTGAGTTCGGAGACGCCACAAGGTACATGCGGGCGTACAATGAGATGGTTTGGAATGCCTCGGGCAATGTTGCCGGAAATGAGTACAACACTTATTCCGAGGAGTTGATCAAGAACTACAGCTCATTGCATGAGACCAATCCAGACCAATATCCTGACACTGATTGGAAAAACGTCCTATTTAACAAGACGGCCCCCAGGATGAGTCATCTCCTTTCTGTCACCGGTGGAGGCAAGTCTGTGAAGACAAAGGCGAATGTCGGGTATGATACCGCTGACGCGCTTTATGATGGAAGGACTTACAAGCGCTACACAGTCAGGATCAACAATGATATCAGAGTCAATGACTTGATCTCGGCTGCGGTGGATGTATGGGGGGCTCATGTCAACAATCATACAAACTCGTTTAATCCCACTCTCGGCAATCTTGTAGGGACAAGCCCCTTGAATGGATATGAATGGTCTGACGGACGTATGGCAAAACCAGAGCAATCACAGAGTAACTTTTACGCCAACATGAAGTCAGGCGGTTACAATGATGCGTATTCGCTCCGGGCGGGAGGGAAGGTGCAGCTTAACCTCATGCCATTTGACGGTATGACTATTTCCGGCGTGCTTTCTCCAGAGTTCCTTGACAATAAGAACAAGTCGTATGTTCAGAAATACCCCGTCTACCTCTGGGATTCTGATATAATAGCCCAGTATCTCCAACCTTACACATCCGTCTCTGAAAGCAGAACGGAAACGAAATCAGTCACATATCAGGTTCTGGCGAATTACTTGAAAGACTTTGGTGACCACCACATTAATCTTATGGCGGGATATGAAGCGGCTGACACTCGCTGTGAGAGTCTGGGAGCGTCCCGCAGCCACTATGAGTACGATGGATTCCCTTATCTTGATGTAGGTCCGAAAACATATATGGACAACTCTGGTACAGCCTACGAGTACTCATCCCAGTCATATTTCGGCAGGGTCATTTATAATTACAAGCAGAAATATCTGCTGCAGTTTAATGGACGCTACGACGGATCGTCAAGATTCTCAAAAGGGAACAAGTGGGGATTCTTCCCTTCTGCCTCCGTCGGTTATGTGCTCTCGGAGGAGAATTATTTCAAAAACATAGGGGCTAATTGGCTTAATTATTTCAAAATTAGAGGATCATACGGGACTCTAGGAAATGATAGGATCGGAAACTATCCTTACCAAAGTCTTGTCGCTTTTGGTAATACCCTGATGTACGATGGCGGATCAAAGGTGGCTGAGCAGAACTCATACATATCCTCATACGCCATCAATGACATCTCTTGGGAGACGACCAGGTCATGGGATATTGGTTTCGACGCGCGTTTGTTTGACAATCATCTCTCGATAACGGCGGATGTCTATGACAAGATTACAAGCGGAATGCTTCTTCAGCTCGCAATTCCGGATTTCATGGGATTCTCGGATCCTTATCAGAACGCCGGCAAGATGAGAACTAAAGGTTGGGAACTTGAGATAGGATGGAATCAGACCCTTGGAGATTTCTCTTACTCGGCGGCTTTCAACATTTTCGATTCCAAGTCTGTAATGGGAGATATGAAGGGTACAGAGTTTCTTGGCAGCCAGGTCAAGATGGAAGGGAGTGAGTTCAATGAGTGGTACGGGTTTGTCTCTGAAGGGCTCTACCAGACACAAGAAGAAGTTGAGAATTCGGCTGTCTACGCTAGCACGGCACGGGCCGGTGACATCAAATATAAAGATATCAGCGGCCCTGACGGGGTTCCTGACGGCAAGATTAGCTCAGAGTATGACAGGGTGCTCTTAGGAGGATCCCTACCGAGGTATCAGTACGGTCTCAATTTACAGGCCTGGTGGAAGAACCTGGATTTCACCTTGATTCTTCAAGGTGTTGGCAAGTGGAATTGCTACAAGTCCGCTATGATGGTCCAGCCATTCCAATCTGACTGTATGCAATTCAAAACAGTCATTGACGGGAAGTATTGGAGTAATTACAACACCGCCTCCGAGAATTTGAAGGCGGAATACCCACGGCTTGACAACAGGGGGCTTGTCACCGGAACGGCTGTCAATTATCTGACATCTGATTTTTGGCTCTTCAACGGCGCTTATCTCCGCATCAAGAATGTCTCCTTGGGTTATTCTCTTCCTGAGAAATGGCTGAATAAGGTCAAAATCAGCTCGATGAGAATTTACGCTAGCGCCTCCGATCTATTCAGCTTTGACAGATTCCCTGCTGGATGGGATCCTGAAGGCTCCTCTAATTTCATTAACACGGCGTATGTGTTCGGTTTTAATATCGGTTTCTAATTATACTTCGCAATGAAAAAGATAATTCTTTTCATGATTCTCGTGCTGGCGATCTGCGCCAGTTGCGTCAATCTTGACCAACAGCCCAAGGCTCAGGCTTCATCTACAAATTGGTACAGTGATGAGGCACAAATACAAAGCGCTGTCAATTATTTATATGATCACCAATACTGGCATGACAACATACTGGGTTACAGTGGATATTGGAACGACGCCCTTACGGACGATTGGACCAATAGATATGCTGTCAATGATATCACGGGTGGGACTTTGAACAGCCAGACCGCATGGATCACGCAAGTGTGGCAAATCTTGTACAGAGGAATTGCAAATGCAAATGTCGTTCTGGAGCATTTGGAGGAGAATACCTTTCTCGACGAGATTAAGTTGGCCCAATACAAGGCTCTGACACTTCTCGCCCGCGCTTACATGTATTCCAAATTAATATTCTATTACGGGGATGTTCCGTTTTTTACTACTCAAATGAGTATGGAGGATGCTTATGCTTTAGGAAGGACAAGCAAGGAAACGATTCTAAAGCAGATTTACGAGGATTACGATTATGCGATAGCCAATCTTCCGGACCAGTGGACATCCGGGATCACTTATCCTAATAAAGGGGCGGCATACGGATTCAAGGCGAGGACTGCTCTGTGGATGAACGACTGGTCCACGGTAGTGACGGCTGCGAAGGGGTGTATGGATACAGGTCAATATGAGTTGGAACCCAATTTCATCGATGTGTTCACCAAGACCACAAAGGAGTCCTTATTCTCTCTTCCTTACTCAATTGCGTCCACAATTTATCCTGATTGGCCTAAATGTCAACAACATGCAACAAGGACAATAGGAGGGACTGACTTCGTGCAGCCTTCTTGGGATCTTTTTTGCTCTTTCCTTTGCTCTGATGGACTCCCGATCGATGAATCTCCGCTCTATGACCCCCAAAACCCGTTCAAGAACAGGGATCCACGTTGCGCCTACACAATCGTAGAGTTTGGGACTCCCCATCTCGGAGTGATTTATCAGCCACATCCGGACTCCTTGACTGTCTTGAACATAAATACAGGTGAGAGGGTGAAGAATATGGACAGCAAAGGAAATATCCAGTGGGCATCGTTCAATGGCTTGATGTGGAACAAGCAGATTCAGGATGATTGGGCTGATTTTTATGTGGAGCAGGATTACGTTGTGTTGAGGTATGCGGATGTTTTGCTCATGTACGCCGAGGCGAAGATAGAGTTGAATCAGATTGATCAGAGTGTAGTCGATGTGATCAACAGAGTCAGGGCCAGAGCATATGGGGTCGATTACACTCAGACGGATTCCTATCCCGCTGTCGCTCTCGGAAGCCAGTCGGAAATGAGAAAAATCGTCAGACTAGAGCGTAGGATGGAATTGGCTAACGAGGGACGCCGTTACAAAGATATCATCAGATGGGGTATCGCCGAAAAGGTCCTGAATAGACCGATCTACGGTCTGTTAGACCTTGATCCATTGAGGGAGAAAATCGTGAACCAGGGATTGTGGTTCTTCCCAGATGTCCCTCCGATTGACGAGGACGGATGCGCTGATTTCACTGACATGTACAACAGGGGGTTGATCAAGTTGTTGGCGAACAGGCACTTTGAGTCCAAGCAGTATCTCTGGCCAATTCCTGCCAGCGAGATACTGATATGCCCTAATCTGGAGCAGAATCCCAACTATTAGTCTTCATTTAAGGTCAGGTTTGACATGAACAATATAAGGTTTAACTGTAAATGATTTATAAACCTTTAAGTATCAACGATATGACGAGAAGGATACTGATTATCTCCTGCCTGTTGGCGATTATCTCCTGCCAACGAGGAGGGGGAGATGCGATCAAGATCCCTGATCACTCTATGATTGTGACAGATGAGGGAGTCTCCCTTATTTCGAGGGGTGTTGAGATTATTAAACCGTCCGGCGATCACCTGGTGGAAGTGGTTATGGAAAGCGTGAAGGACAGGAGCGCAGTATTGACATTGACCAACGCCGGAGTAACACCTGTGATCACCCGGAAGGGAGGAGATGTGACTGTCTCTTATGAAGGCCTCATGGCAGATGGGATTCGGTACAATGTCCCGGTCAGGCTGACGTTCAGTGTTTCGAAGAATAGGGATGCTTTTGTCGTGCGTCCCTATATCTACAATGGCGAGGTTGACTATGTAATCACCCATTTTA
>JAFROA010000276.1 GCA_017429885.1 Bacteroidales bacterium
CCATTGATTTATATTCATTGACAATATAATCCGCAGCCTTGTGAGCGGATACGGTTCCTGCCTGACGCCCTTTAAGGGAGTCGGCGGCGAAGTAATAGACATGGCTGGCAAGACGCTCCTGGCGGGTCTGCGAAAACAACGGCGCACAGAGCGCCATCAGGGAAAGACATAACGATAATTTCCGCATCATATCTTAATCTTTGGTTTGTACGGCTGCGAAGATAAGTAGATTTCATCGTATATTTGTCATCAAAGATGATTATATGATTGAAGGACTTAAGGTTCTGGCGTTTGACGCCGACGACACTCTCTGGTCAAACGAGCCACTTTTCAGGGAAGCTGAGAGGAAGGTGGCCGAAAGGCTTTCGGAATATGGCGATTTCGACTATATCTCTGACGAACTCTATAAAGTGGAGTTCAAGAATATGGGAGACTATGGTTTCGGGGCCAAGGCTTATGTCCTGTCAATGATCGAAAACGCGGTCAACCTCACGGGAGGCAAGCTTACCGGAGACCAAGTAATGTACATAATAGACAGCGGCCGGGAAATCCTCAGGAACCCTGCCACCCCATTACCTGGTGTTGAGCAGACGCTGGAAGCCTTGAAACACGACGGTCGTTACAACCTTGTCATGATGACTAAGGGAGAGCTTCTCGACCAGGAACGGAAGATCGCCAGATCCGGTCTCTCAAAATACTTCAGTCACATCGAGATTGTCTCTAACAAGTCGCAAAAGGAATATCTCTCCCTTTGCGACAGGCTTCGTATCGACCCGGAGAACTTGATGATGATCGGAAACTCCTTCAAGTCAGACATAGAGCCCGTACTTCAGCTCGGCGGCTGGGGAATATACATCCCCTCCGAGACTCTTTGGAAGCTTGAGCATACAGAGGAGTTCGATCATCAGCACTTATTTAAAGTTAAGTCGTTCAAAGATATTATTAACATCCTGATATGACCTCGGAACGAGTATTCGTCCTGCTGGCCTTGCTCTTGAGCGGGAGCCTGGCGATGGCTCAAAACGCCGACACTTTGAAGACAGGCTCCGAACGCCGGAGCAACCAGAACGTGATGTTGAACGCATCCTACGCTTCGATTCCGAGAACCATCTCACTTGGCATACCGGAATGGGGTTCTTATATCATGGATGACGGTCTTCCGGCCTCTGTGTTCAAGGATTACTTCCCAGGATACCAGTCCTGGAGAAGCGGCCTCTCCACCGAGTCTATGCAGCTGACCCGCTTGGACGAGTCTGCGATACAGCTTGGAACAACAGGCTTTTTCCCGATGTCTGTCTCGAAAACCGGTGCGGACAAGCCAGAAGGAGCGGTGAAGTACACCGCCAACCAGTACGGCCGCCACGAGATCGAGCTTCACACCGCCTCCCCGCTCGGAAATGGATGGGGAATCGACCTGAACGTGTACCAGAGTTTCGATCGGGGCTCCAACCATCTTGATTTCACGACTTACCAAGAGAGAATCCGGTTCTACAAAGCCGGAATATCAAAGAAACTGCCTGACGGGCGGGGCCTTTTCAAGGCTACATATCTGTTTATGAATTACCTGGATCTGACGGACCAGTACGGACCGTTCATATTCGTGGGAGATGGAAGCGTGAAGCCTTACGGCGACTTCCGGCTTGGAAGGGACCAGTATATTCCCGAGACATCCATCTTCGAATATATCGACATATATGACGGGAAGAAGAAAACGGGGCGTTACACAGAGGATCTTGGCATCCCTGTCCATGTCCTGACGGCTTGTTACAACCGTACCCTCAGCAACGGTATGGAGATGGATTTGAGCTCCCGTGTCAGGATGAGTTACGGCACACAGAAAAGCACCTACCTCAACGGTATCAACGAAGTCTCGGCCGGCGACGGCTATTCATATATTGACGGAACCCCTTATTCCGGAAACGTGCAGAGCCGCTATTTCATGTACGAAGCCGACCACTTCAATGAATGGCTCACCACCTTCCGTGTCAAGAAAACCCAAAACAAGCATTCCTATATCGCTGGAGCCAATTTCTGGTTCAACTGGAGCCAATCAGCATCCATGACCTCCAACTTCGCCTACGAGGCCAAGAAAAATCCCAAGGCCCTCACTTACAAAGGGGAGCTGTATTATGTCCACAACACCGGAGCGCAGTACCTGGATGGTTCCCAGAGCCGTCTCGCCCTATTCGCCCAGGATGAGTGGAGAATCAACCCGAAAATCAATATCCATTACGGACTTCGGGCGGAATACAGCGGAATCAACGGAACCGCGGCCCATAATATAGATGGCAAAGACAACAACTCCCGCTACAACGGCTGGTCACTGGAAAGCCCCGGAGTGACCCTTACCCCGTTCAAGAGAAATGTCATCAACGGGGCAGCCACTTTGATAGGATATTACAACCTCAATTCCCATTGGGGGGCCGAGTTTGATGCCATAGCCTCCCTGAACCATCCCAATCTTGGGCAATACAGTGACTCGAGTGTTCCCTACGAAGGAGCCCAGCCCAGCTATATTCTCCGCGGAGGAGTCAACTTCAAAAACAAATGGCTTGATTTCCAGTCGCTTCTGACATATCTCAAGCGCTCCAACAGCTATGAGATGGGCATGTGGACCCATAAGCTTTCCCACGCCGCAGGAGGCTACCCGGCAGGCTACAACGAGACTGTCTACGCGAGCTCTTTTTACGACATGGAGGTTCTCGGGTGGACTACTGACATGATCCTGAGCCCGTTTGAAGGCTTCACCTTCCACGGATTGTTCACCTTCAGGATTCCGA
>JAFROA010000277.1 GCA_017429885.1 Bacteroidales bacterium
GAAGCAGGTCTTTTTTGTTGTATGTCACCTTTCTGACTACTCGCTGAGGAGCTTTGAGTACTTCTCGTACCCGGCCTGGTACTTAGGATCCTCATCGCGGAAACGATAGAAGGAGTTCTTAAGGTACTCGGCGATGCTTGACTTGATGCTCTCGTCCTTGGTCATGTTGAAAGCCTTCTCGAAGGGCTCGATGCAGCTCTTGAGAGCGGTCTCGAACTTCTGGACAAGGGCCATGTACTTGTTGTCATCGATCTCATTCTGAGCCTCTTCCTGGATCTTGGCGGCCATGTTGTAGAACATGACACCCTCGCCGATGAATCCATACTCATAGTTGGGATCAACCTCAACGCACTTCTCATAGGCCTTCACAGCCTCCTCGGTCTGGCCGAGCTGGCCACGGATATTACCCTCAACATAATAGAGAGAAGCATTGTTAGGCTCGTTGGCCTTGGCCTCGTCGATCAATGAGAACAATTTCTCAGTGTCCTCGCCACTAGAGACATAGTAGTTGATAAGGCCGATCAAGATGCTCTGGCTCTGAGGGAACTTTGTGAAGCCCTTCTCGAGATAATCCTTCTGGAGAGCCTTTCCGGCGTCGGTCTTGTCAATCTTGCTGACGCAGTCAGCGAGTTTCGAGAAGACCTCTCCGTCCTTGGCGAAATAGTTGTACTCGAGGCACTTATCGAAGTAACCCTTAGCTTTCTCGAAATTGCCGGCGCCATAGGCGACGAAACCGGCATTGTAAAGGGCACTGGTGTCGACAGCCGCGCTGATCTTCTCGCAAGAGGTGTTGAAAGCCTTGGCGAAAAGGGACTCAGCCTTAGCGACGTCACCGAAAGTATAGGCGTTGTAAGCCTCAGTGTTGTACTTCTCGACAATGCTCTTCATACCGGCGGTGATATCCTTGGCTTTGGTGGCCTTGGCATCAACCTCTGCGGCCTTCTTGTAAGCTTCGACAGCCTTGTCAAGAGCGTTCTCCACAACAGGCTTAGTGACCTCTATGATCTCAAGCTGGCCATTGGTGTTGAAATAAAGATTCTTGTTGTCATAAATCTGCTTGACATACTGGGCACCACCAAGAACGACATTCTCGACAGAAGCGGGCTTCTCATTACCCATAGCGAGTTTGAGCTCGTTCTCATTGGCTCCGATCCACACGTTCCCGGAGGGAGCGTTGTAAGCCTCGACATAAGACTCGGCCAGTTTCATCCAAGTGGCGACCTTGGTGGCCTTTTTAGCGTTCTGTGAAGCCGCGAGAGCAGCGTCAAGAGCCTTCTTGGCGGCAGCAGGGCCTGCCTGGGCATTCGCTACCTGGAAGGAAGCGAGCAATGCCAAAACAATCATTAACTTTTTCATGATTATCGGATTTAGTTGTTAATATTCTCGTTTTCAGTTACTTCTGTATTTTCAACATTCTCGTTCTCAAGTGTCTCGTCGCTCTTCTCAACCGTTGAAAGCGAGGCTATCGAATCGCCTTCCTTGATGTTGATGAGTTTGACACCCTGAGTGGCTCTACCAGCCACCTTTATGCCAGATACAGCCATCCTTATCGTCAGGCCGGATTTCTCGATGATCATCAAGTCATCCTTCTGGGTCACATTCTTTATGGCGATCAACTTGCCCGTCTTCTCGGTGATATTGATGGTCTTGACACCCTTTCCTCCCCTCTTTGTAATCCTGTACTCTTCAAAATCAGACCTCTTACCGAATCCGTTCTCACTCACGACCAGCACTGTGTGCTCAGCGGCATCCTCAGCGGCCGGATCGTAGTTGATAGCGCCAATTACCTCGTCAGCCTCTTCAATATTGATGCCACGCACTCCAGTCGATGTCCTCCCCATCTCACGGGCATCTTTCTCATTGAAGCGGCAGCAGCGTCCATTGCGGGCGGCGATCAGAATCTCGTCGTTTCCACCGGTAAGCAGGGCCTCAACCAGAACATCCCCGTCACGGAGATTGACAGCGTTGACACCTGCGGCCCTCGGGTGGGAATAAGCTGAAAGAGCCGTCTTCTTGATAACACCCCTCTTGGTCACAAGAGCGATACTATGAGAATCAACATATTCCTGATCCTTCAGAGTCTTGACGTTGATATAAGCCTTAATCTTGTCATCAGGGATGCTGAGCACGTTCTGGATCGCGCGGCCCTTGGATGCCCTGGAGCCTTCAGGAATCTCGTAAACCTTTAACCAGTAGCACCTTCCGCTCTCAGTAAACAAGAGCATTGTGGAATGCATATTGGCTATATAGATATGCTCTATGAAATCCTCGTCACGGGTGGAGCTGCCCTTCATGCC
>JAFROA010000278.1 GCA_017429885.1 Bacteroidales bacterium
GACTCCATAAAGACGTATTCCAGGACCTCGATTCTGGAGATGCCGAGATCTGGGATTATGGAGTCGGTACATACGATGTGGCTTAGGATGTCCAGAAGCTTTAGCTGATTGTAGGTGTGTCCACCATCTGAATCACTTCCGGCATGGTCATCCCAATAAATATGCGAATGGGTAATAATCTGGCCGTCAATCACATGGCAATGCCAAAACATCGTGCAACTGACATAATTGAACATCAGGATTCCGACGAAAACCGCCGAAATCATACTCTTCAATTTTTTTCCACTTAAACGCATGACCCCAAAGTTACACAGATAATTCACAAAAAGTCACTATATTGTAGTGAAAAGTAATACTATAACCATGAAACAGAGGCTTTTTCTCGTTTTTCTCACAACAATCCTTTGCTCAGGTATCGTCACCGGTCAGGAGCGGCTTCGCAGGGACCAGAGTTTCCTCGGCATCCATTTCGATTTTCACGCTGGTGCGGCCAACAAGAATATAGGCGCCAACACCACGCCTGAGATGGTCGGGAAAATCCTTGACATGGTCCATCCTGACTACATCCAGGTGGACTGCAAGGGTCATCCCGGGTATTCAAGTTATCCGACTGAGATCGGGAATCCCGCTCCAGGAGTGGTTACCGACCCTCTCGCCGTCTGGAGAAAAGTGACCGCTGATAGGGGCGTTGGCTTGTATATGCATTATTCCGGAGTATGGGATGCCAGGTCGGTCGAGCTCCATCCCGAATGGGCGATAAAAGATCCGGCTGGAAATCCCAGTGACAGAATCACTTCCGTTTTTGGGCCATATGTAGATAAACTGCTCATTCCACAGCTTAAAGAACTGGCCGGAAAGTATCAGGTCGATGGCATGTGGGTCGATGGAGAGTGCTGGGCGACCGCTCTTGACTATAGTGAGAAGGCAGTCAAGCTTTTCAAGGAGGAGACAGGCTTCGACGCTCCGACATCTCCTGAGGAGCCTCATTGGTACGAGTGGAAGCAGTTTTGCAGGGAAGGATTCCGGAAATATCTCCGTCATTACATCGCCGCTGTCAGAAGCGAATATCCTGATTTCCAAATCTGCAGCAACTGGGCATATACCCATCACATGTCAGAGCCGGTGTCTGCCCCCGTGGATTTCTTGTCGGGAGATTATTCTCCCACGAATAGCGTTAATTCGGCGCGGGTAGCCGCGAGGTATCTTGCCTGGCAGGGTGTTCCATGGGATTTGATGGCTTGGAGTTTCGCCGGCAATGGAGAGGCTCGCAGGCAGAAAACCTCCGTCCAGCTGATGAGGGAGGCTGCGGTTACACTTTCTCAAGGTGGTGGTTTCCAAGCATATTACACCCAGAACGGGGACGGGTCGGTAAAGCTCGATAAGCTTACATCGATGGCGGACGTGGCTGTTTTCGCCAGGGCAAGGCAGAAATATTGCCACCATTCGGCCTCGGTTCCCCAAGTGGCCGTTCTTCTGTCCACTTACGACTATCAACACAGGAATCTCCCGGGCAATCCTGGGGCTTTGTTCCCTAATTTCACAGGAGGGGCGGCCGGGATAATGAACTGCCTTCTGGAGGCTCAATACAGCGTGGATCTTCTCGGAGAAGCCTCTCTGCTTCCTGACCTGAGCCGCTTCCCGCTGATTGTCATTCCTGAATGCGAGACACTGTCTGAGGTGTTCAGGGATGATCTTCTGGAATATGTCAAAGGGGGAGGGGCTCTTCTTGTCGTAGGCAAGGATATGGCTGACTTCTTCTCCTCGGCATCCGGAATCGGGCTCAAGGGATCCGAGTGGTTCAGCGCTGGTCTCGGTTCGGGAAAGATAGGATTCATTCCCACTGAAATCGCTGGTGACTATGAGTCAGGGAAAGGTTCTGACAGTATCAGGGCCAGGGTCAATGTGCTTGTTAATGAGCTGTTTCCCGAACCATTGGTGGAAGTCCTTTCCTCTCCTTTCGTGGATGTGTCTTTGAGGAAGTTGAACGGGACTCTCCAGGTTCACCTTGTCAATACCTCCGGCGACCATAGAAACACCCCCATCATCGATTCAATCGATCCGGTGAAGGATATCGAGGTTGCCTTGAGACTTCCGGAGAAGCCTTCCCGGATAGTCTGCCAGCCAGAAGGGAAGGAGTTGAGATTCAAGTATAAAGGTGGCAAAGCGATCTTCAAGGTTCCATCCTTGGAGATTTACTCGATCATCGAGGTTGAATAGCTAATTAATGCCCAGGGCTATGGTATTGCCTTAAGCAGGTCGTCTATTGAGCCCACGACCATGTCAAATATTTTGTACATCAGTTCCGGCTCCTGTTTCTCGGGGATGTAAATAATTGTCTTCAAGCCCTTTCCGGCGAACCATCCGGCCTCAGTGTGAGCCGAGCGGCCGCAGGGAAGCACCAGCACGCATGTGTCCGCCCAGAGCATCGCATCGAAGTCCGCCTTGAAACCTTTCTCGGCTATCGGGTGGTCAAGGTTGCCGATGTAACTCTCAACGTCCCATTCTTGCCAGTCATCGGAAATGTCTGACCAGTGGAAACCGCCGGGGTTGGCAACAGGGTTACGGAAATCATACACTTCATGTCCGGCATCAAGGAGACGCCTCACCACTTCTGGTTGATAGGGGTTGCGCCAACTTGACGCCACGTAGATTTTTGCCATATCGCTAATATAGTGTATTTTCGGCTATATCAGTCCTTTCTCCTTCGCTTTTGAGATTAATTCCGCGGTATTGGCGACCTCGAACTTCTGAAGGAGCTTTTTCCGATACCATTTGATGGTTGCTATGCTGAGGAACAATTTCTCCGCTATCTGTGGACTGGTCATGCCTTCGGCTATAAGCGGAAGAATTTCCTCTTCCCTTTTCGTGAGGAAAGGTTCCACCTCATGTTCCTCGGATTCCATGCTGTCTTCCAGAGCCTCGTCAATCACGGCATCGGCGGCATCCCTCTGCCTTCGGAATATCCAAGCCTTACGTCCGACAGCGAGGAGAATTATAGCCAGTATTGCCAAGGCGATTGAGCCTAAGGTAATGATTCTGAATTGTTTCTTTTGTTGCGACAGCACTTTGCCCAAGAGGTCTAGAGTCTCTATTCTCGCTCTGAATTCCTGATCCTCATGCAAGGAATAATACTTGTCTGCTTCCTTGAGATATTTGAAGGCCTTACGGGTCTTGCCAAGGTCTAGCCACAGATTTCCCAATCCCTTCATGGCGGATGAGATCTGGAGCGAGTCGCCAGATGCGAGAGCATATTTCAGGGATGTGTCGTAACACTCCTTAGCCTGTTTGAATTCTTTCTCTTCCCTCCAGGTCTCTCCCATGTTATAGTAAAGTATGGCGCTGCTCTCATTCCAGCCATGTTTCTCGAATATCTCACCGGCCTTACGGTAGTATTCCATCGCCTGCGGGATTGAGTCCATCATGTTGAGGCAGTTGCCAATGGCTCCGTAAAGGCTGGAATAAGAGTCGTCTACGGTCTCTTGATCGTAACCTTGTGAGTTTTGCGGGTCAGCCGCGATCTCAGCGATCCTGTCCACATCCTTGAGGGCCAGGTTGAAGTAGAACATCGCGCTGTCGTATTGTTCTGAACCCCAGTAGTGCTTTCCAATGGTTTTCTCAGCATCTGACTTTTTCGACAGCCACCCTTTCCTAGAGGCGAGGTCTATCTGCTTGCGGGCGAACAGCATGCTTCGCTCACGGTTGATCTGGAGATACCCGTTCATCAAGTTATCATAGGCGTTGACCAGGTCCTTGAGTTCTTCCTCAGAGACTTTCCCGATCGCTTCCGGAGTGTATTTAACAACGACATTCTCAAGAGAGTCGAGGTTAGCTCTCCTGTGGTCGGAATACCCCGTGATGATTCCGTGGCAGAAGTAAAGGATTATTGTGGTGAGAATAACGGATCGTTTCATGTCTGAAATATAGTAAAAAATGGATTATCAATGAGTAATACGATATAATTCTATCCTTTGGGATAGTGTTTTTGAGATTCGTATTCCCGATATTTACAAAGATACCGGAATAACCATTAGTTTTTTTTAAATATGAAACGAGTTCTATTTATTGTTATTAGTGTGGCATGCGCTTTGGCCCTGGTCTCCTGCGGAGGAAAGGGAAGCAAGAAGGCCGCGGAGTCTGGCGACGGCAAAGTCGACATTGAGAAGGTTGCCAAGAACTTAGAAAAGGAAGCCTTTGAGGGTGAGAAGTATTCCAAGGAGGCGGCCGAGTTCTATTTCAAGAAGAATGAGGGAATCAAGCTTTCAGATCTTGCTCCCGAGTACAAGCTGAATGAGACCAGCAAGTACACCTACTATGGAGATGAGCATGATGTTCTGGCTAATTTCAAGATCCAAGATGGCGACACTTACACCAAGGAGCAGCACATTGAGAATGTGCGGCGCATCTATGCTTTGACCAAAAAGGTCGCTGACAACGGGATCAATGTCTATGGCTTTGAGGATAAATCCAATAAGGATGAGGCCTATGCCGAGAAGGACCTCGAGAAGATGATTGAGGACGGCAACGGGACCAAGATCCTCGGTGTTGAGATTTATCTTGGTGATTACGGCTGGTCGTTCCTTAAGGATGGCGTTCTTCATCGTTGCGAAATTGATCTTTTGGAGAAGAATGACACTAAGCTGGGCTATGCCGTAAAGATGTACAAGGGGCTTCAGAAGAGCTTGGACGAGACCATGAAGGAGGCTGAGAAAGCTCTTGAGGATCCGGAGGTCCAAAAGCAGCTTGAGAAAGCACTCAAAGATGCCGCGAAATAGCTTATCGGAGCCGATAATACCTCTACATATAGATTGTAGAGTTGCGTTATAAAACTCTACAATAACTCTATATAACCATTAATAGAATGGCCTGTACCGCTGGTATGGGCTATTTTGTTTCTCTACATGGTTTTGTTTTTATTTTAAAATACACTATAATTACAAACAGAAACAGAACTCATATGGGACTCTTCGACATATTCTCAAATAAGAAAGCCGGCGCTCTGGTGGGAAGCATGGATAAGCTTCTCGGCATCGTCGACCACTCTCTCCTTGTATTCAGGGACGGTGTCAAGAATTACCTCTACAACGACGAGTCTGCCTTTGTCGAGAACCTTTCCTCGATGGCTTCCCTGGAGGCTGAGGTCGGGGCAAGAATCAGGGAGATTGAGAGCACCTTGTATTCAAGGGGATATCTCATCCGCTCCAGGGGCGATATTATGCGTCTGCTCGAGCGTTTTGACCATATTATATCTATTATAAGTGTGGACCTTGTACAGTTTGAGATCGAGAACCCTAAGATTCCCGCCGAGTTGAAGAAGGAGTTCCTCAAACTAAGCGAGCTGGCTTCCATGGCTGTTGAGAGTACCATTCCCGGGACGAAATCTTATTTCACCCAACCCGAGGATGTCGCGGAGACCACTGAGAGGGTGTACCTGTATGAGAAGGAGGCGGTCAAGCTCTCCCAATCCATCAAGCGTACAGTATTTCATGATATGGTTGATGAGCTCAAGTTGAGTGAGAAGTTCCATTTGAGATATTTCGCTCTTCATATCGAGGACTTGGCGAAAGCCGCTGTCAAGGTAGCTGAGCAACTTTCGGTTATGGCAATTAAAAGAGCCCTTTGACGAGTCATGCGGATCCTGCTATATGCCATATTCTCCACCCTTCTGGCCGGTTCCCTCGCGGTTCTTCGGGACCTCCCTGTCGTGAACGGGACTGTTTTGGCTTCTGGAGCGGGAGAAAGGTTATCGGTAAGGTATTTATGGCCTCTTGTCCTGTTAGCTGGGCTTGTATGCCCATGTTTATTGACCGGTGAGCCTCTCACGGACGCAGCCGAAAGTATTTTCAAGCCTTCTACAGCCACGGAGATTCTTCCTGTTGGGCTGGCTACGGCGATCGCGGTCATAGTCGCGGGTCGTTTTGGACGTTATGTGGCTGTCCCGTTCGCGTTCATGGCTTCTATCGCTGGCCTTTCGCTCGCCGGTACCGGCCACATGAGTGTCGTTGCCGTCCGCTCCCACGTCTTTTCCTGGATGGCCGCACCTGTCCTTTGCGCCCTTCTGGCGGCGGGAATATACCGGATTTATGCCCTTACCTTGAAGAACGAGAGGGGAATATCCATGATAACCTCTGTCATTCTTCTTGTCGCGTTCTCCGTTAATTATTCCTTGCTTTTCACGTTTTTGACACGTGCCGTTCCGGTCTCCTCAACTGCCCATATGGCTGTCGCTGGAGGTTGTGCCGCCTTTCTTTATCTTCTTATGAGGAAGGAGATATCTATCGACACATGGAATATCGCTGATTACGAGCTGGATGTCAATTCCCAATCCATATCCTCTGTGATTCTCTCTATGGCGGTTGTTCTCGCATTGTTCTCAACTCCACTGCCGGGAAAGATAGGGATGGCGGCCACTCCACTTCCCGTGGGGCTTTTATTCGTGTCAGCCCTTAC
>JAFROA010000279.1 GCA_017429885.1 Bacteroidales bacterium
CTCCTTGTTCCCGTCGAAAAGATGAACTATGACTTTGACATCATCGTCAGCGAAAACGCTTGTCCTCGCGGCGGATGAAGCCTGATGATTGTTCCAGCGATGGAGTATATAGTCCTTGGAGTTCTTTCCGGAGAAAATCTCCGTCGTGAAATCCACGACCGCCTTGCCATTCGCTATGGAACGAGTGGCCATGAAAGGACGCTCAAGATGATAGTACGGAAGAATGTCGATCCGGACCCCATTCCACATTCCCATATGGAAGAAAGGTGTCACGCTGGCGTTGGAGAAGAACCAGGTGCGGACAAAACGCCCGGGAACCCTTCCCTGATAATCCGGAAGCTGGTAATTTGCGGACTTAACCTCCACGACCAAGTCATTCCGGGAGCCGTCAGTCTTCAGGAACTCGTTGATTTTCACTGTGGGACCCCCAAACATTCCCTCATGCTCACCAAGCAGGGTACCGTTCAGCCACACCTTAGAGGCGTAATCAATGCCGTCGAAGGTAAGGATCACATTGTCGGAAGCCTCGAACTTCGGGGTAGGGAACGATTTCCGGTAATAATGCACCTTCTGCTCCAAAGGATGGTACAATTCGGAATTGAGGTTCTTGTAAGGCTCCGGCAGCTTCCCGGCCTTATAGTAGGCCATCTGGACGGACGTCGGAGACTCCACCGTGATGGATTCTTTTCCCGCCAAAGCGGCGATGGACTCCACGGGGGCGTCACTGGCGGTCAGGATCCAGTCAGATGACAAGTCGATATGCTTGTCACCAAGACGAGGAAACACAAAATAAGGCGACTCAAGGCGCTTTACCGTCTCCTTCTCCTGGGCGGACACACCCAGAGAAAAAAGAAGGGTAGTTATTATTAATAACCAGAATGACTTGTTTTTCATCATATAGGAATTGTAATTGTTTTCGCGTTCCAAGAGGTAACCATGACCTTGGTGGGGGCTTTTCCGATAGGAGAGCTGGACTTGACGTTGATGGTTATCTCTTTCGATTCTCCCGGCGCGAGCCAGAAGAAGTTATCACTTGTTGTGAATATGCCTCCGTCAAGGTCGATGATAGTCATCGGGGAATGGTTCTTTCCATTATTTGTGACGGTCAGGCTGCAGCAATTGTCATTGACCTTTGTCAGAGGTGAGACCGCCAAGGTGGTCTTGCTCTTGGCCACCGTGGGTTTAAGCCAAGGGCCCTTGTCTATGGTCGGCCATTCAGGGGCCGACTCGACATATTTCTTATGATACTCGAGATCCTCCATCTGGGGGATGGTCCTCGGCCAGTAAACCGACCTTGAAACAATCTTTCCACTGCCGTCAGAAAGCTCCGCAACGATGAAGAAAAACCTCGAGCGGTAGTCCGCCGGGATGGAGAAGTCTCCCAACTCCATCTTCGTGACTGAAGTGCCGACAGGGACAGAAACAGTTCTCTCATAAGACCTTACCTCTTTGAACTTGTCATCCAGAATCTTGATGGATAAGGCTCCTTTGAACGCCTTAGCATCAGCTCCGTTCAATACATTGACCTTGATCTGAATATCATCTCCTGGAGCGAACAACATCCTGGGAAGGTCGACCACCACATGGGTCTTCTCATATGTCCTTTTAAGGAAATAGTAAGGAGCCGTAGGCTGGCCGAAATAGTCCATAATCTGGATGGCTGCCACAACAGGTGATGGACGCTTGAATACCCATGGAATCAAACCGGTTGTCACTGGATAGTTGCTCTGGAGTCCCTCAGACATAATCTGGTAGAACTCTCCCGCACCGACTTGAGAAGCCTCAACGATATTCTCGTAGGTCGGGTCGGACATATTGTCGATGTGAGACGCTCTGCTGAGCATCCTGGGCACCCTGCTGGGATAGTATTCAAGGAAATGATGGACAAAGTCCGGATGGGCATCCTTGAAAGACGGATCGTACATTTTCCCGAGGTCTTTCAAATCTTCCTGGGTCACGATAAAGCGGTTGTTCCTGGCGCTGGTCAAGTTGTGGATGCCGGTCTCGGCCATAAAAGGAAGATTGTGATAATCCTTGTAGTGATTGGGATCGAAATCCGGATACATGTGATCTGAACCGCCGTCGGGCGAGGTGCGGAAGAAAGGCCTGGTGGGGTCGAACTCTTTCAGGTTACGCTCCAGGATGCCAATGGGAGTGGAGTTGCCCAGACTGTAGGGATTGAACTCATTACCACCGCACCAAACGGCCAGAGCAGGTTGATTCCTGAGCCTGAATATGTTCTGGCAAACTTGTGCCTCCCAGACGTCCTGAGGCCAGTCTCTGGTCTCCATGTTCGCCATTATGCAGTCCTGCCAGACCATGATGCCGTATTTCTTGCAAATGTCGTAGAAAGCCTCCGTCTCCATATAACCGGAGCCCCAGATTCTGAACAGTTGGACTCCCATGTCCCTGGCGGCCCTGATGGCCCACTCATAGTCATCGTAATTGAGGTCAGACAAAGCGTCAAGAGGAATCCAGTTGAGGCCTTTCACGAATATCTTCTCACCGTTGACGACGAACTGCCAGTTGTTCCACCTGTCCTCAACCCTCACTCCGGCGCTGCGGACATGTTCAATAGTCCTGACTCCAAAGTCGAAATCGATCTTGTCCGTGGATACCACATTAACAATAAGCTCGACTTCAGCCCGGTAATAGTTGGGGGATCCCATGCCGTTGGGCCACCACAGTTTCGGATTGTCCAATTCAAAGGATTCCTCCATCCAGCAGCGGCCTTTGACGACCTTCGGGGTGAAAGTCTTGGTATAGGCCTCTTTGTCCCCGTCGAAAAGATGGACTATGACTTTGACATC
>JAFROA010000280.1 GCA_017429885.1 Bacteroidales bacterium
AAACCACATAATATGCCAAATATAGATTGGAATAATCTCTCATTCAGTTACACCAGGACAAGGACCATTGTCTATAGCCGCTGCATGGACGGTAAGTGGGAGGCACCTATTGAGACCGAGGACTTCAACGTGGTTCTCAATCCCTTCGCCGGGGTTTTCCATTACGCTCCTTCCTGTTTTGAGGGTCTTAAGGTCTTCCGTGGCGTTGACGGCAAGATCAGGATGTTTCGTCCGGACATGAACGCCAAGAGGATGGAGAGCGGTGCCAGATATCTTGACATGCCTTTCCCGTCTGAGGAAATGTTTATTGACATGTGCGTCCGTTGTGTCAAGGGTAACATGGAGTTCATCCCTCCCTACGAGGCCTCAGGGGCATCGTTGTATCTGAGACCCGTGCTCTTCGGCTGGAATCCTCAGCTTGGTATCCGCTCAGCCAGAGACGTCATGTTCGTGGTGATGTGCTCACCTGTCGGGACATATTCAGGCGACAAGAGCCTGACTCCCGCCACCGCCGTGATCTCCCGCAACTATGACAGGTCCGCCCACTTCGGATCCGGAGGTTACAAGCTCGGAGCCAACTACGCCCAGTCCCTCCACGCCTACAACGTGGCTCATAACGCGGGTTACCGCGAACTCCTGTTCCTGGACTCTTCCACCAAGACCACCATCGAGGAGTTCGGTTCGTCCAACTTCTTCGCCATCAAGGGCGACACCTACATCACACCGGACTCACACACAGTCCTGCCCTCCATAACCAACGACAGTCTTCGCACTGTCGCCGCCGACATGGGCATGAAGGTGGAAAAACGTCCTGTAAGAGTAGAGGAACTCGCTGAATTTGACGAGGTTAACTCCTGCGGAACCGCGGTTGTCATCACACCCGTCTGTTCCATAGATGACAAACCCACTCTCGAGAGTCCTGAGGTGACCCGTCGCTACACCTTCGGTTCTCCAGATAAGTGCGGAGAGAAGAGTGAGGCGCTTTATTGGAAGATAATCGGAATCCAGAAGGGTCTTGAGCCTGATCCGAGAGGATGGTGTTTATTCATTGACGAGTAGTGTATGGCGGAACTGGATGCCATAGAGGTTGTTTTACGGGATGGGAATGTCGATGAGGCTATCAAGCTTCTCCAGGCATTTATCTCATCTTCCGAAATCCCGTCCGACAAGGCATACTACTTGCTGGGAAACGCCTACCGGAAGAAGGGTGACTGGCAAGGAGCTATCAACAATTACCTCGAGGCGATGGCGATAAATCCGGACAGCCCGGCCAGGAACGCCTACGCTATCGCGAACGACATTCTGGACTTCTACAACAAGGATATGTACAATCAGTAATAGTAATCATAAACAAGGTATTATGGCAAGAATGAAAGGAGCGACCGTGGTTGACACTGAGAGATGCAAGGGCTGCAATCTCTGTGTTGTCGCCTGTCCGCTTGACGTCCTCGCTCTCACGAGCAAGGAAGTGAACCGTAAGGGCTACAATTACGCCCATGAGGTTCTCTCTGACACCTGTACCGGCTGTGCATCTTGCGCTACTGTTTGCCCGGACGGGTGTATCACCGTTTACCGTCTTAAAACCGATTAGAGCTATGGCAGATCAGGAAATCACTTTGATGAAAGGCAATGAGGCGATTGCCCACGCCGCGATCCGCTGCGGTTGCGACGGCTATTTCGGCTATCCTATCACCCCCCAGTCCGAGGTCTTGGAGACTCTGGCGGAGCAGAAACCATGGGAGACCACAGGTATGGTTGTGCTTCAGGCTGAGAGTGAGGTCTCGTCGATAAATATGGTATATGGTGGGGCCTGCACCGGCAAGAAGGTCATGACTTCCTCTTCCAGCCCTGGAGTCAGCCTGATGCAGGAAGGCATCTCTTACATGGCGGGAGCCGAGCTTCCGGCATTGATTGTCAACGTCATGCGCGGCGGCCCTGGCCTCGGTACGATCCAACCTAGTCAGTCGGATTATTTCCAGGCTTGCAAAGGTGGTGGCCACGGTGATTATCACCTTATTGTCCTCGCCCCCGCGTCAGTTCAGGAAATGGCTGACTTTGTGGACCTTGCCTTCACGCTGGCGTTCCGCTACCGTAACCCTGCGATGATCCTCGCCGATGGTGCTATCGGCCAAATGATGGAGAAGGTGGTTCTTCCTCCGTTCAAGCCTCGTCGCACTGAAGAGGAGATAATCAAGGAGTGTCCTTGGGCCACAACAGGCAGGATCGGCGGAAGGAAGCCCAACATCATCACATCCCTGGAACTCCGTTCTGAGGAGATGGAGGTGATCAATCTTCGGATCCAGGCCAAGTACCGCGAGATTGAGGCAAAGGAGGTCCGTTATGAGGAGTTCATGCTTGACGATGCTGAATATGCCATTGTGGCTTTCGGATCAGCTGCCCGTATCGCCAAGAAGAGCATCGAGATCGCGCGTTCACAAGGTATAAAGGTCGGCCTTCTCCGTCCGATCACTCTCTGGCCGTTCCCTACCAAGGAGGTCAAGTCTCTAGCGAGCCGGGTTAAGGGTATCCTCTCACTCGAGATTAACGCCGGCCAGATGGTTGAGGATATCCGCCTCGCGGTTGAGGGAGCTGTGCCCGTCCTTCATTTCGGACGTCTCGGAGGTATCATCCCTGATCCCGACGAGGTTGTCGAGGTTCTTAAAAGCTCATTCTAAAACCGGAAAGCCATGACAAGAGAAGAAATCATAGAGAAAGGACAGTTGGTTTACAAGAAGCCGACCCTCTTGAACGATACCCCTATGCACTACTGCCCTGGCTGCAGCCATGGAGTGGTCCACAAACTGGTTTCCGAGGTCATCGAGGAGATGGGGATGACAGATAAGACAATAGCCATCTCACCTGTGGGATGCGCTGTGTTCGCCTACAAGTACATCGACGTCGACTGGCAGGAGGCCGCCCACGGAAGAGCTCCGGCATTGGCTAGCGCGACTAAGCGTCTCTGGCCCGACAGGCTGGTGTTCACTTATCAAGGTGACGGCGATCTCGCCTGCATCGGTACGGCAGAGACCATCCACGCTCTCAACAGGGCTGAGAATATCACCATCATATTCATCAACAACGCCATTTACGGCATGACCGGAGGTCAGATGGCCCCGACCACGCTCCTTGGCATGAAGACCGCCACCTGCCCCTACGGCAGGGAGGTTAAGCTCCACGGCTATCCACTGAAGGTCACCGAGATCGCCGCCACCCTTGACGGCACATGCTATGTGACTCGTCAGGCGGTTCACACCGTGGCTGCCATTAACCGGGCCAAGAAGGCTATCAGGAAGGCTTTTGAGTATTCCATGCAGGGTAAAGGCTCCAATCTCGTTGAGATTGTATCGACTTGCAACTCTGGCTGGAAGATGAGTCCGGAAAAGGCCAATAAATGGATGGAGGAGAACATGTTCGAGTTCTACCACCTTGGAGACCTCAAAGACACTGGTGCTGACAAATAAATCGACATGACCATGACAGAAGAGATAATAATCGCCGGATTCGGAGGACAGGGAGTCCTTTCGATGGGAAAGATCTTGGCATATGCCGGTCTTATGGAAGGCAAGGAGGTCACCTGGATGCCGGCCTACGGGCCTGAGCAGAGGGGTGGCACGGCTAATGTGACAGTGATAGTCAGCGACTCTCCGGTGTCCTCACCGATCCTCTCAAGCTATGACACAGCGATTGTCCTGAACCAGCCCTCGCTTGAAAAATTCGAGCCGAAGGTGAAGCCTGGCGGTACGTTGATATATGATGGCTACGGTATCCCCGAGCCTCCGACCAGGAAGGATATCGATGTCTATCGCATTGACGCCATGGACGCCGCGGCGGAGATGAACCTCATCAAGACATTCAATATGATTGTCCTGGGAGGCTTGCTCAAGATTCATCCCGTCGTTGGGATAGAAAGCGTTCTCGCCGCTTTGAGGAAGACCCTTCCGGAGCGTCATCACCACCTCATCCCGAAGAATGAGGAGGCCATCCGTAAGGGAATGGAGATAATCAAAAAACTCTAGTGTAGCTAACCGATGGTATAATCGGAAGGAAGCTAATCGTTTTTAGAGAACCCGGACCCAGGTCATCGTCCCCTTGGACAAAGATGACAAGGTTCGGGTTCTTCCTGTTGTAGGCGTTATAGACCCCGATATTCCAAACAGCCTCACCTATGCGTCGTTTCTTGTGGTGGTTGGCACTGAGATCCAGCCGGTGGCTTGGAGGAAGACGGCAGTTTCCTCTCTGAGGCATGCTCCCGTCGTCAGAAGGAATTGTCACGGCGCCTCCTGAGGAATATGTCCAAGTCGCTCCAATATCCCATCCGTTCCCAATATTCTCGTTGAGAACCACGGACAAGTTGTGGCGGCTGTCATGCCGGCTAGGAAACCAGTTTCCTCCACTGATAGTCCCGTCCGGGAAACGTCTCTCGCTTTTCGACAGGGTATAACCGATCCATCCTTTAGTCCTTCCTGTTGTCTTCCTGACCATGAACTCCATCCCGCACGATCGCCCGAGGCCTGAGGCTACTTCGTCCTCCCATGTTTCGAAATCGTCTATAAACATGACTCCATCCTTGTACTCCAGGACATTGCTGGATAATTTGTCATAGGCCTCCACGGAAATTTCCAAGCCTTGGAAAGCATGATATTCCAGCCCTAATGATATTTGGTCGGACACGGCAGGTCTTATCCTTCTTGTGACCGAGACTATCAGGTCGACAGGAAGGGCCGCCACAGGGGATGACAGTTGGTGGAGATACTGGGATACTCTCGACAGGGCCAGTCTGCTTTTTATCGTCTTGGAAGGAGAGGCGATAACCGAAATCCTGGGCTCAGGGGTCAACCGGACCCCGCCTCCCGAGTTGAAGAGAGATATCCTTAATCCGGAATCTATTGTGAGCCAGTCGCTGG
>JAFROA010000281.1 GCA_017429885.1 Bacteroidales bacterium
AATCTGTCATGTCTGATAAATGGGGCCCCGAAATATTCGTATGGCCTGGCAGTTCCGATCGCAGGAGTGATTGTGGTGTTATTCCATAGTCCTCCTCCAGGATACATCTGGCTCGTGAACATCCCTGGAATGTCAGAAGCGGGAGCGATAGTCCATGGCAGCAGTTGCCTTGTGGAATCATTAGCTATCGCTGAAATCACGTGGAGAGGAAATCCCGCCCCTATCTCAGTGTAGTACAGATTGCAGAGTTCCCCGAGGGTCAGACCATGCCTGTGAGCGACTCTTGGGGTGTGTGGCTCCACAACCCCGCCGGGCATTGAGCCTTCCACAATTCGCCCTGCGGGATTGATATGATCCACAATGTACAACGAAGGACTATGTTCCATCTTGGAAATGATTTCCATAAGATGGAACACATCCTTGCTGTAATTGAAATATCTGGCTCCGGCGTCTTGTATCTCGACAATTACCGCATCCAGGTCCTTCAATGCCTCTATATCAAAAGAGATATGATTGGTGCCTGGTGTCAGCTCTGTGTCTCTTGGAGAGAATATCGCCTTGAGGTTCCCTCTCTCCCGGAACAAGTCGTGCATGTAACGTCCGCGGGCTGTGTCCCAGCAGTTTTGCGTGCAAAAGCACCCGACATTTCCACTTGTCAGGGCCTTGTCCAGCTGGTCTTCCAGAGCCGTGGTCCTGAACGAGAACATCAGGCTCCCTCTTTAATGATAGACTCAGCTACTGAGATAACCTCGCTGGCGAGAGCCTCGGCTTCCTCAAGTGTGGGAGCCTCAGAGTATATCCTGATTATTGGCTCAGTGTTTGAGCGGCGTAGGTGTACCCATTTCCGTTCCGCCTCAAAAGAGATTTTCACGCCATCAAGGCAATTCACATCTTCGGAGGCATAAACAGTCTTTAGCTTATCAAGAATCTTGTCGATCAGTCCCTTGTCAGAGAGCTCAATCTTGTTCTTCGCTATGAAATAATCCGGATACGTCTTCCTTAACTCGCTGACTTTCACCTTCTTCCGTGCGAGATTGGAGAGGAAAAGCGCTACTCCGACCATGGCGTCGCGACCATAATGGATGGCAGGATAAATCACACCTCCATTACCCTCGCCTCCTATCAAAGCGTTCATTTCCCTCATTTTTGTCGTCACGTTGACCTCACCGACAGCGGCCGCATGGTATGTGCCGCCAAACTTCTCGGTGATATCCCGGAGTGCTCTGCTGCTTGAGAGATTTGAGCAGGAGACAGGGTTGTAGGGATATGTTACTTCCTCTAGGGAGATGTTCTCCGCCTCGGCTATTTTAGCCGCCCTCTCAAAGAGGTATGAAGCGATGCTGACCAAAGTGTATTCCTCACCAAATGGCTCGCCATTCTCGCAGATGAAAGCTAGTCTGTCCACGTCAGGATCGACGGAGATGCCCAGATCGGCATTCTCCTTCACGACAGCGTAGCTAAGATCTGTCAAGTTGGAGGGAAGTGGCTCCGGATTGTGGGCGAAGTCTCCGGTGGGTTCGCAATTGAGTTTGACACACTCCACGCCGAGCCTTTCCAGAAGCCTTGGCATTATGATGCCACCAACTGAGTTAATAGCGTCCAGGACCACTTTGAAGCCTGCGTCTGCTATAGCGTCGACATCAACATCCGGCAAGGCCAACACAGCATCCAGGTGCTCGTCAGTGTAGTCATGCTCAGTGACATGACCGAGCTCATCCACACCGGCGAAATCATATTCACCCTTGGCCGCTACTTCGAGAATAGCTTCGCCCTCAGAGGCTGTCAGGAACTCGCCCTTGTCATTCAATAATTTGAGAGCGTTCCACTGGCGGGGATTGTGGGAAGCGGTGAGAATTATTCCTCCATCAGCTTCAGCGAAAGTGACCGCCATCTCAGTTGTGGGAGTGGAAGCGAGTCCGATTTTGATGACATCCACGCCGCAGGAGACCAAGGTTCCCACGACAAGATTCTCAACCATCTCTCCGGACAGTCGCGCATCCCTTCCGACGACAATCTTATACTTCTCTCCGGGTTGCTTGGGTTTCCTTGAAGGAAGCGTGGCGCAGTAGGCGTATGTGAAGCCCACAATGTCAACAGGGGATAGACCTTCCCCGGGTTTTCCTCCGATGGTTCCCCTGATACCGGATATTGAT
>JAFROA010000282.1 GCA_017429885.1 Bacteroidales bacterium
ACGAATTATCCCGCTTTCTCGTTCGATGTGTCCCGCCGGCCTGTCAAGAGAGGACTCATCGGAGTACCTTACGACACTTCCAGGCATCCTGTAATAGGCTCATGGGAGAATCCGGTTGAAGGGATAAACTTCAAATGGGGAGGAACAGGAGTCTCTCCTTTGGGTGACGGGCGTTTCTATTTCTCAGAGAATGGGCGTTCAGAGGCGACCGGGAATCAGTATTGCCGGGCCATGGTTTATCGCTGGGACGGGAGTACTTTCGTCAAGGTCTCCGACTAATCCACCTCCATCACGCTAAGGTCCACGGTACCTGGAACCCCCTTTACCACAGCCCTGTCTGTGAATTGCCACCATACCCAACTCTCGTGGGCAGGCCTGGGCTTCCCGTAATGTGCCACCCAAATCGGGTAGTTGTCGGTGATATCTTTGGATAAATGATCTTTTATGAAGGAAGAACTGGCGTAAACAGCCGGTTTTTTGCCGTAGTGCGTCTCAACTGTCCGCAGCCAAGACAAAGCCCTGCGGTTCAGCAATTCGTCTGAGCAGCCCAAGTGGATGGTCTCTATATCGAGAACTGGAGGCAGATCCTTGATCCGCATGTCCCCGACAGTCGAGATGAAATTCCTGGCTTGCGTCTCACCGTCTTTAGAGCTCCTGAAGAAGTGATATGCCCCTCTCCTGAGGGATGTCTTACCGGCTTCTCTCCAATTATCCTTAAAGTCCGGATCCTTGAAAGAAGCACCCTCTGTGGCTTTGATGAACACAAAACTCACAGGCTTTATCTCCTTGGCTGAGTAGGGATCCCTGACAGTTCTCCTCTTGTTGTCCGTCATGACATATAGGGAATCCCAAGCTATCTTCCCGCCATTGTTATGTGATATGTCAATCCCGTATCTCCATGTGCCTGCGGGGACCTTGGCTCCTCTTTCGGCACCGGCGCTTCCACCCCATCCCCTGGAGATGAGGAAAATGGTGAGAAGAAGCCCCGCAGCCACACTGACAGCTGCCCATGGGCTTAACCGCAAATTCCGTTTCTTCCTATTTCTCTTGGGTGAAGGCATAATATTCCCGAATTATCGTCAAAATTAGTTATTTTTTGTTAGATTTGCGTTTAGCGCTTTTCGCTGACCATTTATATTCGATAATCATGGAACTCAAAGGATCAAAAACCGAGCAGAACCTGCAAACCGCTTTCGCGGGTGAGAGTCAGGCTCACACCAAGTACCTCTATTACGCCTCCAGGGCAAAGAAAGACGGGTATGTCCAGATAAGTAAAATATTCGAGGAGACCGCCAAAAATGAGAAGGAACATGCCAAGATCTGGTTCAAGTTCCTCCATGGCGGATCAGTGCCCGCCACTGACGTCAATCTGGCTGATGCCGCTGATGGTGAGAATTTCGAATGGACAGACATGTATGACGGCTTCGCCAAGACCGCCAAGGAGGAAGGCTTTGATGAGATTGCCGACCTCTTCGCCAAAGTCGGCGCCATTGAAAAGACCCATGAGGAGCGTTACCGCAAGCTGCTGGGTAAGGTTAAGGATGCGGTGGTTTTCACCCGTGACGAGGACGCCATCTGGGAGTGCTCCAACTGCGGTCATATCGTGATCGGAAAGAAGGCTCCTGAGGTCTGCCCTGTCTGCAACCATCCCCAGAGCTACTTCCAGGTTAAGGCTGAGAATTATTAATCCATAAATATCAAAGATTCATGAGAACGAACGTTTTTGTATTCGCTGCCATCGCGGCCGTGATGATTCCATCCGCGATCTTCGCCCAGCAGCCCAGGCCCCAGCTTCCCCAGGCTGACTATAAGTTCACGGTGATCAAGGAGAACCCTATCACTTCCATTAAGAACCAGGCCAGTTCCAGCACTTGCTGGTGCTTCTCCACCATCGCGTTCCTCGAGTCCGAGATCATCAGGATCAAGGGTATCAAGGATGCGGCTGATTATCCTGATCTCTCTGAGATGTTCGTGGTTTCTCAGTCCTATAAGGACAGGGCCGACAAGTACGTCCGTCTGGACGGCGATCTACGCTTCGGCCCCGGATCTGAGGCTGACGATGTTTTCCATGTCATCGCTGACTACGGTATCGTGCCTCAGGAAGTGATGCCAGGGAAACAGGCTCTCCCCAAACACAGTGAGATTGACGCCGTGACAAAGGCATATGTCGAGGCTATCGTCAAGACTTCTGGCCGTGGTGGTCTCTCCACGACTTGGAAGGGCGGTTTCGACGCCATGTGCGACAACTTCTTCGGCGCGGCTCCCGCCAGCTTCGAGTACAAAGGAAAGACCTACACTCCCGCTTCCTACAGGGATGAGCTCGGCATCGTGACTTCCGATTATGTGAACCTCACCTCCTTCACCCATCATCCGTTCTACACCAAGTTCGCTCTCGAGATTGGTGACAACTGGAGAGGAGACACCTCATACAACGTGCCCCTCAATGAGTTCATGGATGCCCTCAAGAACGCTGTCGAGAAGGGTTACACCGTGGCTTGGGGATCCGATGTGAGTGAGATCGGATTCACCAGGAATGGTGTCGGTGTGCTCGTGGATGCGAAAGCCATGGCTACCGGCAGCGACCAGGCCCGTTGGGTCGGAGCTGATCCCGCACAGGCTCAGAAGGCCCCTGTGGAGATCCCTAAGGAGATTGTCCCCACCCAGGAATCACGTCAGGAAGGCTTTGACAACAAGACCACTACCGACGACCACGGCATGCAGATTTACGGTATCGCCAAGGATCAGAATGGCACCACTTACTACATGGTGAAGAACTCATGGGGTGAGACCGGTAA
>JAFROA010000283.1 GCA_017429885.1 Bacteroidales bacterium
GTTTCTTCAACAAGATCGGTGTTGACTACGTCTCTTGCTCACCGTTCCGCGTGCCTATCGCCCGCCTCGCAGCCGCCCAGGCCGCTATCGAGCAGAGCAAATAGGACATGAGAATAGCTATTATAGGAGCAGGTAATATGGGTGGTGCCACAGCACGTGGCATCACCCATTTCTGTTCAGGTGTGGAGGTTACTGCCACTGCCAAGCATCAGGAGACCTTGAATAAATATTCATCATCAAGAATCAAGACTACCCTAGACAATGCGGCGGCGGTAAAGGGTGCAGATCTCGTCGTGATGGGCGTGAAGCCTTGGCTTCTCAAGGATGTCATGACTCCCCTGCTGCCACTGATGAAAGGTAAGATCCTGGTCTCCCTGGCAGCCGGAATTCCTGCCGCTACCATAAGAGAATGGACGGAAGGTTTTAATATTCAAGGAGTTTACACTGTCATTCCGAATCTTGCCATTGAGATTGGCGAGAGCATGACCTTCATCAACGAGGTCTTCGGAACGCAGGAGACCAGATCAACCGTGACCGGACTTTTCCAGGCCGTCGGAAAGGCTCTCCTCGTCGATGAGAAGCAGCTCGGCGCTGGAATGATGGTCGCCTCCTGCGGGACAGCTTTCGCGTTGAGATATGTAAGGGCCGCCACCGAAGGCGGAGTCGAGCTGGGGCTCTACCCCAAGCAGGCCCTTCAGGCGGCATTGCAGACAGTGAAGGGTGCCGCCATGTTAGCTGACGCCCATGGCACCCATCCGGAACAGGAGATAGACAAAGTGACAACCCCCGGCGGGATCACCATCCGGGGACTGAACGCCATGGAAGAAGCCGGCTTCTCCAACGCCGTCATCCAAGGCTTAAAGATTTGGAAATAATTATTTTTCAATAAAATACAAAAAATGCGTAGTCAAATAAGCTACGCGTTTTTCACAACTAACTAACTTATAACTATTTACGAAAACGGTTCCTAAATTGTACCTCTGGCGAAAAACATAACGCTGAAAACGGCGAGGACTGTCACGGCGATGAGCCAGATGACAAGCATCCATAATCCCGGACGCCATTTAGGGGCCTTCAGGTCAAAGAGGAGCAATATGCCCAGATAGATCAAGGCGATGAACGGGATTACCACAGTTATAGCGAGAGCTATGACAAGCGGCGGATAAGAGAGCATATCCATCATCAATGGAGCCTCATTAGCTATCTCTTCCGTAAGGCGATTAAGGAAGAAGGTGTTAGCCAAAAAGTTATCCCCGACAGTCAAGCAACCTAGCGACACCACTCCGGAGACACCAGCGACAAGGAACGCTATTCCTATACATAAAGCCAGTATCCTCCAGAAAGCGCGAGCGGAATCCGACTTCACCACCTTGTTAGCAGCTGTCCCGACCTCATTGGCAGCGCTCCTGACCCTCGCGCTGATGGCGTCGACAGTCCCCTTCTCTCCATGCAACTCGTCCCTTTGGCGCACGGTCCTGGCCTCAGGCATGCATATCCAGAGAATCGCATAGACAAGAGGCGCGAAAAGCGAGGATGTGTTAAGCCAACCATGCCTGAAGAAGAATCCCGTCCCGGCTAAAGTGAGGACCACGAATATAATCCTGAACACTGTCGGGTCAACACCTAAAAAAGCCCCGAGTCCGGAGCAGACTCCCGCCACCTTTCCGTTCGCCGGATCACGGTATAGTTTTCTCTTAACCTTCAGATCATCCGTATTCCTGTCCTCTTTGCGGGTGGACGCCTCCTCCCCAGAGAATGACTCCTCTTTTGATTCCTCCTCAATGGCTTCAGGCTTTCCGAGAGTGGCGATCACTTTCTCAACCATCGGCAAGGTAACGACTCCTCCCTTCCCGCTTTGCTCCAATAGAAGCTCGGACATCCTCTCCTCGATCCCCTCCATGACCTCAGTGCCACTCTCGACTTTTGAATAGAAGGTCTCAAGCTCTGAAAGGTACTTCTTTGCCGTCTCGCAGGCATCATTCTCAAGGCCGAACACATAGCCGCCTATGCTGACATATTCTACAGGTTTCATCTCTATCTTTCTTTAATAGTCTTGATGGTGTCCACGATCTCCCGCCAGGCGGTGTCCATATCAAGGAGTTGCTGGCGACCTTTCTCAGTGATACAGTAATACTTCCGGGGTGGGCCCTGGGTAGATTCCTCCCAACGATATGACAGGAGTCCCTGGTTTTTCTGGCGTATTAAAAGCGGATACAAAGTCCCTTCAACGACTATCATATTGGCCGCCTTCAACTCATCCAGAATAGACGAGGCATAAGCCTCCTTCTTGTCCAGGATGCTGAGTATGCAATATTCAAGCACCCCTTTGCGCATTTGTGAGCGCACGTTCTCAGCACTGTTATCCATATTCCTTCCTCCTACTTTGAATATTCAGTGAACTTGGCCATGTTCTCAGCGGTCGGCTCCAAACCCCTCATCTCACACTTCTCGGCAGGGGTCTTGGCGAGCGGAACCACGATCCAAAGAACAAGATAAACAATCAGACCTGATCCCCAGAGAAGCAAGGCGAGGAGAAGGATGATCCTCACTATCGTTATGTCGATATTCAAGAAACTGGCGAGTCCGGAGCATACTCCCCCGACAGCCTTATTGTCAGGATCCCTGAAAAGACGTTTCTTGATATCACCTTTCTCTCCCCCATAGGAGAAATCGGGGCCTCCAGTGGTACTTGCGTAGGGACCGCTCTGTCCGGCGCCGCCAGCGTCATGCCCTGCACTTCCAGCGTCATGCCCGGCCTGACCGGGCATCCCGAAGGCCGGCTCCGCGGAACCGTCAGGCATCCCAAGCTGCCCAACCACCTTGCTAACAAGGGCAAGATCCACAACCCTGTATGAGGCGCCGCCGATCCCTTCGTCGAAAAGCTCGGCTATCCTGGACTCAAGGTCTGACATGACCTCATCCTTGGCTGACTGAGTGTCGCGGTTAAGCCTCGTTTTGAAATGGTCAAAATAGGCGGAAAGCCTGTTGTAGGCATCCTCGTCAAAGGCGAAACTCCTGCCTCCCACACTTGCATTGATGACTTTTTTCATAATATTCTTGGTTTAGCAATTATATTTCCTTTGCAAAGATATATAATTTTTCAAATACCTTGCAACACATAGTACCTAAAAATTTCAAAAAAGTTTTATTTTTGTAAACAGATAACAATAATATAATAATATGAAGCCTACACACCTCCTGATTTCCTGCGTCATGATCCTGTGCTCTTGCGGCTCACAAGCCAAGGATTATGAATCAAAGCGTCCAAAACCCGAAGAACGTTTATTCAAGTCAACCGCTGTTGAGAACAAAATCACCTGGATGAAAACCCAGCTGAAGAATCCTCGCCTCGCCTGGATGTTCTCAAACTGCTACCCAAACACGTTGGACACCACCGTCCACTTCGGTAAGGATGAGAACGGAGACTGGAGGACCTTCGTTTACACTGGCGACATCCACGCCATGTGGTTACGTGACTCCGGAGCCCAGGTGTGGCCATACATCCAGCTCGCTAACGAGGATGAGGAACTCAAGCACATGCTTGCGGGAGTGATAAACTGCCAATTCAGCCTCATCGCTCTCGACCCTTATGCCAACGCGTTCAATGATGGCCCCACCGGCAGCGAGTGGGAGTCGGATTTGACCGACATGAGTCCTTGGGATCACGAGCGCAAATGGGAAATCGACTCCCATTGCTACCCAATCAGGCTCGCCTATCAGGATTGGAAGGTCACGGGAGATGATTCCGTATTCGGAGATAAATGGCTAAACTCAATCAAAGCCACCCTCAAGACTTTCAAGGAGCAACAGCGCAAGGACGGACCGGGGCCATACCGTTTCGCCAGGGTGACTGACCGTCAGTTCGACACTAAGTCCAATGACGGAAGAGGCAATCCCGTGAAGCCTTGCGGCCTGATCGCCTCAGCCTTCCGCCCCTCCGACGACGCCACCATTTTCGAGTTCCTTGTACCGTCCAACTTCTTCGCTGTCACTTCATTAAGGAAAGCGGCCGAAGTTCTCAAGTCTGTGAATAAGGAACAGGGACTCGCTAAGGAATGCGAGGATCTCGCCTCAGAGGTCGAGAAAGCTCTCAAGGAATATGCGGTATATGACCATCCTAAATATGGGAAGATCTACGCTTTCGAGGTGGATGGCTTCGGTAACAGGCTTCTGATGGACGACTCCAATGTGCCTAGCCTTCTCGCGATGGCATACCTCGGAGACGTGGACATCAATGATCCTATCTACCAGAACACCAGGAAGTTCGTTTGGAGCGAGGACAATCCTTACTTCTTCAAGGGGACCGCGGGCGAGGGAATAGGCGGCCCGCACATCGGCTATGACTACATCTGGCCCATGAGCATCATGATGAAAGCATTCACCTCCCAAGACGACAATGAGATCAAATGGTGCATTGAGACATTGATGAAAACTGACGCCGGCACCGGATTCATGCATGAGTCTTTCTTCAAGGACGACGCCACGAAGTTCACCCGCGCGTGGTTCGCCTGGCAGAACACCCTGTTCGGAGAACTGATCATTCACCTTGTGGATAACGGCAAACTCGAACTCCTGAACTCGATTAAGGTCAAATAAATCATTCAATATGAAACCTCTAGCCTATCTGTTGGCTGTCATCACCGCCATGACAGCGATGTCGTGCGAAGATAATGGCCGCCCGACGATGCCCGATCCGGTTGACTTGGTCAACCCCCTCACAGGCACGGCGTCCTCTTATGAGCTGTCAACGGGTAACACCTATCCAGCCATAGCTCTCCCTTGGGGTACCCACTTCTGGACTCCGCAGACCGGAAGGAATGGAGACGGATGGACCTACACCTATTCAGCGACCAAGATCAGAGGGTTGAAACAGACCCACCAGCCAAGCCCCTGGATCAACGACTACGGCTCATTCTCGA
>JAFROA010000284.1 GCA_017429885.1 Bacteroidales bacterium
TGAGGAAATCGCCAATCTGACGGAACTTGAATTCCTGAGCATCAACAACCAGTATTACTCGACCGATGCCTGGCCTCTCCCTGAGGCTATCGGTTCCCTTGAAAAACTCAAGTTCCTTCAGTTTCAGGGTTATACGCTGGGCGGCACATTGCCAGAGTCCCTTTTCAATCTAAAAAATCTGGAAGTCCTTCGTATCAGGAATGCTGAGGGGATGACTCCAGCCCCTATCCCTCAAGCTGTCGGGAATCTTAAGAACCTCACAGAGTTGGATTTAAGCATTATGAACCTGACCGGAGAGATTCCCTCTGAAATCGGATATCTCACTGGCCTTACGGAACTTGACTTGTTCGGCAACAACTTGACAGGAGGCATTCCAGACTCATTTGGCAATCTTGTCAACCTGGAGATACTGAATCTCCAGGACAATCAATTGTCCGGAGAGATTCCGCCCGCATTCTATAGGGTGAAAAACTACTGGACCCTGTGGCCGGAGCTTGTCGCGGATAACAATTTTACCCAGGAGAACATCCGCAATGCAAAAATCCCGGCGCCGAAGTCCCCACCTATCACATTGGTCTCCGGACAAACGATCAATCTTGAGGAAGAGTTCGCCAAGAACCAATATACCGTCCTTTTCAATACATCTCCCGGGAGTGACGGCTGGGATATTGTTCCTTCTTTGCTCAACCTGTACAATGCCAACAAGGACAAAGGGCTAGGTGTCATCATGAGCTATGACAATAATTATCTCGAGAAGAAGGATATCGACGAATATGACAGTGCATTCAAGGAAATGTTGAGATCATTCAATGTGACTTGGGATTCTTTCACTCGCCACATGTATGATTCCGATCCTTCAGCCATTGAGGGAGAGACGAGCCCGTTCTATACGAAAGGGGGGCATAAGATGTACCCGCTCGGGGCAGTGGACGAGATTGTGCTTATCGGCCCCGACCAGACCGTCCAATATGCTACTATCGCCGACCATAGCAAAGAGTCCAGAGCCAGTCTTCAGCATTTCTTCGAGTATATTTCCGAGGTTTTAGGGACACCCGTAGTCCGTTATGAATCAACGGACTACGATGTGGACGGAAAGGTGACGGTGCTGCAAAAAGCCTCAGTAGGCCTGGGGGTTGACCTTGTCATTACTGGTGATGGTTACTCCGACCGCCTGATTGAAGACGGAACCTTCGCCGATGCTGTACAGCAGGCGGTAGAGGACTTCTTCTCTGTCGAGCCGTACAAATCAATGCGCGACCGGTTCAATATCTATCGGATCGATGCTGTCTCCAAGAACGAGGAGTTCTTCAATGGCTGCTCCACCACATTCTCCGCGGATTTTGTAGGGGCTACCGCATTGACAGGGGATAATGAAAAGGCATTGGAATATGCCGCTAAGGCTGTGGATGAATCAAGGATGGATGATGTTGTGGTATTGGTACTGGTAAACAGCGGATTGTCAGGCGGAACGGCTTATATGATGCAGGCTGAAACCGACCACTATGCGGCCGGCTCCTCAGTCGCATGGGTCCCTTATAAGAACATGACGGTCAGCGGAGGTATTTCACGCTACGCTCAGGTGCTGATACATGAGACAGGCGGTCATGGTTTCGGAAAGTTGAATGACGAGTACTCTCTCAATTACTATGGCGGACCGGATGAGGAGATGATCAAATATATCAAGGAGTGCCATAAAAAGAATTTATTCGTCAATGTCGATGTGACTGGCGATCCCAATGAGGTACTGTGGAGCCGTTATATCGGCGACGACCGTTTCGCCCAGGAGAATATCGGCGTTTACAAGGGCGGAGCTTCTTACTTCGACGGGATATGGAGACCGACGGAAAACAGCGTCATGAGAACGAACTCGCTGAACAAGAACAACTTCTTTAACGCTCCGTCCCGCGCGCAGATCTACACCCGCATCATGAAACTTTCCGAAGGTCAGGACTGGCAGTTCGATTACGAGACCTTCGTGAAGTGGGATCAGGCCCATCCGACAAAGCAGTCAACGTCGCCAGCGACCAGGGCGAATTACGTGGAGGTTGACGAGGCGGAGTACGAAATATGCGGTCATCCTGTGATCATCAACAAGACCTGGCGTCAGATGATCCGTAGATAAGTGTATTTTGTAAAATAATGCTTATCTTTGCGACGTATTTCAAAACGGAAAGAAAGTTATGAATCTTCGTGACATCAAGAAAGACATTGAGTACGTGATCGGGGCTTTCATCGACGATTGCTCGCTTTTCAGCTCTGTCAACTCAAAGGCTGACGACGAGGCTCTCGGCGGTCTGCTCGACGATGCTATCAATCTCTACAATGACCTTAAGGACAAAGTTAACATGAAGGGAGAAGGCAAGAAGGGTGAGTATTTCGCTTCACTCCGTAAGGAACTCCTCGAGAAAACTGACGAGCTTTACGCCAAACTCAGCGACGTGGTCAAGAAATCCGGTGCCGAGTAATAAGCTCTCGTCTTAGATAGACTTATCTTCGGGAGGGCTGTATGTCCTCCCTTTTTTATAAAACGAACAAAAATATGAAAGTAGCCGTAGTTGGTGTGACCGGACTGGTCGGGACCAGGATGGTCGAAGTCCTCGAAGAGAGGAATTTCCCTGTGGATGAATTCATTCCTGTGGCCTCTGGAAGGTCTGCCGGTAAGATGATTTCTTTCAAGGGCAAGGAGTATACCGTCGTCACCGCTGAGGATGCCGTCGCCATGAAACCGGACCTTGCCTTGTTTTCTGCCGGGGCTGATATCTCAAAAGAGTGGGCTCCTAAGTTCGCTGAGGTCGGATGCCGCGTTGTGGACAATTCCTCATGCTGGAGGATGGACCCCACCAAGAAGCTTGTTGTTCCTGAGATCAACGCCGATGTCCTGACGGAAGATGATTATATCATCGCCAATCCTAATTGCTCCACCATCCAGATGCTGCTTCCGCTGGCTCCCCTCCACAAGAAGTATGTGATAAAGAGGATTGTGGTCTCAACGTATCAGAGCGTTACCGGCTCCGGGACTCCCGCTATCAACCAGATGATGACGGAGAGGAACGGGGGCAAATGGGGAGAGTATCCCGCTTTCTACCACTATCCTATTGACCAGAATGTCATTCCACATATTGATGATTTCCTTGAGAACGGCTACACCAAGGAGGAGATGAAGATGGTCAACGAGACCCACAAGATCCTTGGTGACTATTCGATAGGCGTCAGTCCGACCACCGCCAGGGTCCCTGTCCAGGGAGGCCATTCCGAGTCCATCAACCTTGAGTTTGAGAAAGATTTCACCTTGGAAGATGTCTGGGACATCTGGTCAAAGACTGAAGGCGTCACGGTTCAGGACAATCCCTCTGAGTTCATCTACCCGATGCCGTTGTATTCGCTCGGCAAGGATGATGTGTTCGTTGGACGTCTTCGCAGGGATCCTTCCGTGAAGTATGGCCTCAATTTCTGGTGTGTCAGTGACAACATCCGCAAGGGTGCCGCCACCAACGCTGTCCAGATAGCTGAGGTGTTGTTGAGGAAAGGCTGGCTGTAGCCTATTTTCCGGCGATATGCTTCTCCCAGGCCCAAGCCGCGGCCAGGGTGTCCTCTGTCTTCCTTTCGGCTTTCCAACCCAACTCTTTGTTCGCGAGAGTCGGATCAGCCCACAACGCTGAGATGTCCCCGGTTCTTCTTGGGGCAATCTTGTAATTGAGTTTGAGGTTATTAGCCTTCTCAAATCCCTTTATCAGCTCCATCACTGAGAGGGGAGTGCCGGTGCCTATGTTGTAGATCTCATAGTCTTTCTTCATCTTGCCTTCCAGCATCCTGCGGACGGCGAAAACATGGGCCTTCGCGAGATCGACCACGTCGATGAAATCCCTCAGGCAAGTTCCGTCAGGGGTAGGGTAGTCGTTCCCGAATACGGACAGGCACTCACGCTTGCCGATAGCGGTCTGGGTGATGAAAGGCACCAGATTATTGGGAACGCCACGGGGTAGCTCACCGATCAGGGCGGAAGGATGGGCTCCAATCGGGTTGAAGTACCTCAAGGCGATACCCTTAATCTCCGGATATGCCTTGACGCAGTCCCTGAGGATGTCTTCACACATGGTTTTGGTGTTGCCGTAGGGCGATGTGGCAGGCTGCCTGGGAGTCTCCTCAGTCACGGGCAGCTTCTCCGGTTCACCGTAAACTGTCGCCGATGAGGAGAAAAGAATGTTGGTGCAACCGTGAGCCTTGGCGCTCTCAATCACGTTCATGAACGAGCTGAGGTTATTCTTGTAATATTTGAGAGGCTCGTCGACTGATTCTCCCACGGCTTTGAAGGCGGCGAAATGAATCACCGCGTCAATCTCGTTTGTGGTGAACAGAAGCTCGGTGGCCACGGGATCAGTGAAATCAATCTTGAAGAAAGGTATATCATCCCTCCCTGTTATCTTCTTCACCCCTTCGAAGCAGGTCATATCGCAGTTGGACATGTTGTCTGCGACAATCACATCATACCCTGCCTCAATTAGTTCCACAGTTACGTGGCTGCCGATGAACCCGGCTCCACCAGATACGAGAACGCGATTTTTCATATTCGATGATTATTAGTAGAGTTCAAAGTTAGTGTTTTTTGCTAAATTTGTGAATATGAGAAACCTGAAATTATTCTTTGCCGTTTCCTTTACGGCCCTCTCCCTGATCCGGGTCGACGCCCAGTCGCCAGCAGCGAAGACTAGTCCCGAGAAAAGCAAAGCCCAGAAATACATTGAGTCTGTCGCTGCCAATGATGTTTTGCGAGGCTCCACATTCGGAGTTCTCGCTGTGACCGAGGGTGGGCGCAAGATAGCATCCTGGAATCCCGGCCAACGCCAGGTCCCCGCTTCCACGATGAAGCTTATCACTACCGGGGCCGCCATGCATCAGCTAGGGCCCGATTTTAAGTTCACGACCAGGCTTGGCTATATTGGAGAGATCAAGGACGGAACCTTGGAAGGCGACCTTTACATCGTTGGCGGTGGGGATCCCACTATCGCCTCAAAAGACTCGATCGCCTTGCGTCGAGATGCCCTTTTCGCCCAGTGGAAAGGTTTCTTGGATAAAGCCGGAATCAGAAAGATAAACGGAAGGGTGATAGGGGATGGGCGTTATTTCGACGGCCCCATCGAGAGGGACTCCTGGCAGTTCCAAGACATCGGAACCGCTTATGGCACAGGAGGTGACGGCCTCTGCTTCTATGAGAACGCGATTGATATGAAAGTGACTCCGGGACCATCTGTCGGCTCGGCTGTTCCGGTCATCGTGTCTTTTCCCTCGCTCCCTTGGATGAAATATCAATTCGTATGCAAGACAGGAAAGGCGGGCACCGGTGATCAGCTATATATGTTCACTTCTGAGTTCGCCCCTTACGCTGAGGTGAGAGGCACTTTCGCGATTGACCGCAATGCGAAGACGGAGGAGTTCTCAAACAAATTCGGGGCATATACCTGCGCTCATTTCTTCACGGAATATCTTCGTTCCAAAGGAGTTGAAGTGAGTGGGGGAGTGGCGGATGTCCGTATGGGACGTATCAGGGAGAACTTGTCTTCCCTCGATCCGGGACCTTTCGCCGCCAAGGTTGACAATCTTAAGATGATTGGCATGTCATATTCCCCGGCATTGAAGAAAATCGTCAGAGCGACCTTGCTGAAGAGTGATAATTTCTACGCCGAGACTTTGTACAGGATTCTCGGGCGGAGGCTTCATCATTCCGCCTCCGCCGACTCCAGCGCCGCGGCTCTCGGTGATGTGTTGAGGAAGCTAGGAGCTGCTCCTGACGGCATTAAGTTTGACGATGGAAGCGGCTTGTCCAGAACATCTTACATTTCTCCGGAGTATTTTGTGAAGTTCCTTTCCGCCATGATGGACAGCCCTGTGTTTGAGGATTATATCGAGACTCTTGGGCAACCTGGCGGACGTCATTATGAGTCCCGTCTGAAGGGTGAGCCTGACGCCATCAAATCAAGGGTCCATCTCAAGAGCGGATCGATGGGAGGTGTCCGTTGCTTCAGCGGTTACATTGAGCCTTCCGAGGGATCCAAGTCTGACGCCATCATTTTTTCTATAATGGCCAATAACTTCACTGCATCAATAAGCAAGGTTGATCCGATCATCGACCGGATCATAACCCTGCTGGCTTCGGATAATTGATTATTCCTCGATGACGCAGACTTGCTTTAAGCCATTTGATTTATAGAGGATTATCTCGTTCTTGTACAGCACCGTGTTTTTAAAGTCGGCATGTGGAGCCACGCTGATATAAATGTCTCCGCCACTAGTCACCCAGAAAGAGCGCCTGGCCGGAAGTATGCTCTTGTTAGCCATGGTTATGGTCTGATAGCCGTTCCCATTCTTGCGGATATTGATTTTATTCGCCGTATAATCGAGGACTGCCGTGTACACATCATTGCCGACGCACTTTAATAGGCAACTGAAGTTATACTCCGAACCATCTATGGTCTTTTCCAGTTTGCCGTTTTTGTAGAGTCGTCCCACTTGTCCCTCCTCGGTTTCCCGATAAGACAGGATGTATACGTCCCCGGCTTCTGTGACATCAATCGGGCCGCTATTGTAATCATCCAGATAGGTCTGGGTCAAAACTCCGGCCTCTGTGGCTTTTAACCATGCTAGGTGGTTTTTTCCGAAAGAGTCTTTAATTCTGACCGAAATGTGTATGTCTCCGTTGGGAGCCAGGGCCAAATGGGGCTCGTAGAACTCGTTTCCTTTACCAGAGATGTCAAAGATATCAAATTCCTTTTGGCCTTCTTTTGTCCTGACAACTGTCAATGCGGAGTTCCCATCCGTTCTCATTAAAATGGCGAAATAGCCGTTCCTGGCGGTGAAGTCTGTCAAGGTCTTGTTGTCGTTATCCCGACCATCAGTGTATTTCGAGACATCAATAATGGGTTTCCTGTCTTTGCAGATATAATGACTTCTACTACTGTTGTAGTTGTTGAAGTAGCCCTCAAGGGAGTAGAGTGTACTTCCTTCCGCTGCTATATAGTCGACTTCAACGAATCTGAAAGACTCGCCATTATCGAAAGCTCCATCTAGCGGATCCGGTGCACCGTTAATAAGTATTTTATAGTCATCATTAGTAGTGTAAACCTTCGGTCCGCTTGCTTTGGAGACTGTGACCACGCACTCGGTTTTGTGACCACCTTCCTCGGAAGTCGCTGTGATTGTGGCTGTTCCTTCCTTGACTCCTGTGACAGTCCCATCCTTCACTGAGGCGACGGAAGGATCAGAGCTGCTCCATGTGACATTCTTGTTGGCGGCATATTCAGGAGTAAATATCACGGTCAGTGTCCTGGATTGCCCGGCCTCAAGCTGGATTTCGCTGGCGTCGAAAGCTATTCCTTTAAGGCTGTCGTCAGGTTTGACGATCACTTCGCAGGAAGTTATTTTGTCGGTGAAGGTTTTGGACCTCACGGAGATGTAGACAGTACCCGGCTTTATGGCAGTGACCAGGCCGTTCGCATCCACGGTCGCGATACCGCTATCTGACGTCGACCACTCGACTTCCTGATTCGCGCTCGCAGGGCTGACAGTCGCCTTCAGCTGGACAGTGTTTCCTTCGACGACCTCCGCATTAGCCGGTTCGACAGTCACGTTCTCAACAGCAATAGGATTCACGGTGACAGAGCAAGTCGCTGTCTTCCCGCCGTCCTTTGTCTTTACGGTTATAGTCGCGGTACCCGCTTTGACGGCAGTCACTTTACCGGTGCCATCGACTGTCGCGACCGAAGCGTCCGAACTGGTCCACTCAACAGATTTATCCGACGCATTATCCGGGCTGACTGTGGCTTTCAACTGAGCGGTCTCACCTGTGGTAATCTCAAGATTGGCATGATCCAGGGTCACCCCCGAGACCGCGACTGTTTTGGCGGTGACAGTGACAGAGCACGTGGCTGTCTTGGAACCATCAGTGGTTGTGACAGTTATTGTGGCAGAGCCGGCTTTGACAGCGGTCACCTTACCGGAGTTGTCCACCGTGGCTGTCGCCGCATCGGAAGATTTCCAGCTGACTGCCTTATTGGTGGCGTTATCCGGGGTGACGGTGGCGGTCAATGTCTCTAATCCGCCTTCGACAAGGCTGAGTGATGATTTGCTGATAGACACTCCGGTCACAGCTACGGTGCTGGATCCTCCACCTCCACCGTTCCCTCCGTTTCCACCACCGCCATTGTTATCGGGCTCATCTGGTCCGCAAGAGAAGAATGTCATGGAAAGGGCGACAGAGACGATTGCCGCTAAAGATGTCCGAAATAGCTTTCTCATAATGAA
>JAFROA010000285.1 GCA_017429885.1 Bacteroidales bacterium
CCATGCTTGAGAGTCTTGTCTTGAAGAACGGAGAGCGCCAGGGCGACACCGATACCGTTGTCAGCGCCGAGCGTGGTACCCTTAGCGGCCACCCACTCCCCTTTTATCTCAGTCTCAATCGGATCTGTGAGAAAGTCATGCTTTGTGTCAGCGGTCTTCTGGGGAACCATGTCCATATGGGCCTGCATGATAACTCCCTTACGGTTCTCGAAACCAGGAGTGGCAGGGGCGGAGAATATGATGTTGCCGGTGTCGTCACGTTTGACATCAACACCGTGCTTCTTTCCCCACTCAAGCAGGTATTCCTGAACTTTCTCCTCGTGCTTTGAAGGACGAGGAATCCTTGTCAGGCCATAGAAGTTCTCCCATACGGCCTTTGGCTCTAAATCTCTAATTGTCATAATGTTATATTAATTATTTGGTTGAAATCGGGAAATAGCTCTCGACGCCGAGCTGATAGACTGCAACCCTGTCCTGGAGGATCGGGTTGACACCATCAGTGAGTTTAACGGCGCATATAGCCGGAATCCTGTAGACGGCGACGGCGCCCCTTGCCGCTGAAGCCTTACCTGAAGCCTGGGACACAGGCTGAGGGGTGAGCTCCAGCAGATAAGGCTTGCCGGAGACGTTGTCAGCGGAGACTATTCCATCGGTGTCGGATAGTCTGAAAGCGACATAAGTCTGAGCCTTGCGGTCCTTCTCAGGAACCACGTCGCACTTCATCTTCTGGGTCTGGAAGTCGCTGTAACCGATGAACATGGACATATACTCCTTCTCTAACGCGGCGATCTCGGCCAGGGCCGCTCCCATCGCCTCTCCGCTATAGGTTGCGTCGGTGTCACCGGTCACGATCTGGACCCTCTTCTTCCGAAGGTCGAAGATCATTTCGGCCGCCTCTTTGGCCCTCTGCTCCAACGGCTTCTGGACGACCATGCTTTGCTGCACGGCGACCCTGTTGCCGTCCACCCCGCGGATCAGCGTGGTGGCTTCGGAAGTCAGGTTCGAGCTCACTCCCCTGTCGGAGAAATCCGCGTCCGCTTGTGAGGCGAACCTCCACTCGGACCCGTTCCCGAAAGAGCCGTCATTGACGGCCACAAGACCCTGGGCGGTCAACGAGAGGAACGACATCGCTCCCTTGTCAGGGGTGATGTAATAACGGTAGTTCTGGTCGGCCTCAATCTGGGGGGTCATCTTGACCGCGCTCAAGGAGCAGGTCTGCTGGTCTTCCTGACGGGCGTTGACACCCAGGTACTTCTGGGCGAACTTGGCGTAAGGCCCGGCGTGGAAACTCTCCCGGACGGCCTCGACCTCAAGGGTTATCGTGGTCTGCGGCAGGGCGTAGGAGACGGTCCCCATGGCGTCCTGTGCCTTGGCTCCGACCAGCGGGACCAGAGCCAGGGCAAGTGTCAGTTTTGTGTTCAGTCTCATATTCTCACAATTTTATAACTATTATTTTTTCCATCTCTTGTGCGTCCAGAGGTAGCACCAAGGCACGGCCTCGATGTCTTTCTGAAGAAGGGCGTAATAGTCATCCATGATCTCCTTCACCGAAAGCTTCGAAGCGTCAGGGCAGATCCGCGTGAACCGCCATTCGTAATGCCCCTTCCCTGTCGGGAAGAGGCTGGCGTACAACACACTCCAGCCGAACTTCCTGGCCAGGGACGCTCCCCCGAACATCGTCCTGGTCTCCTGATGGAGGAACTCGACCGGGATGTCCGCCACGGAGTTCCTGTAAGGGCACTGGTCCGAGAGCATGTTGACCACCAACTTCCGGTCTTTGTTCTCGAGGACATGGCGGAGGATGTTCTCCGTGGAGATATACCCTTTATAATCAATACGCTTCACAGGAGCGCAGCGGCTGTCACCCATAATCTTGTCCCACACGCGGCTCTTCAGGGGCTTGTAAACGAATATCAAATCGTCCGGGACAAGGCCATCAATTATCTTGCCGTCCGGGCGGTAATCGTAGTTAAGGCAGCCACCGAGGAGCTCCCAATTACCGAAATGCGAGGTCAGGACCGCCACTCCGGGGCTTTCTGAATATGCCTTCTCGAAGACCTCGATGTTGGAATATTCCACGATCCTCCGGCGGCGGAGACGCTCGGGATTCCGGCATCCGCCGAACCAGACCGCCTCGGCGACGAGCCGTCCGAAATGCTTGTAGAACTCGTCCGCTATAGCACTGATCTCGTGGTACTTCTTGTCAGGGAAAGAGCGGGAGAGATTGGTCATCACGACATCCCGACGGTAGCGCATGACATCTTTCAGGAACCAGGACAGGAACCGCCCGAACGCGTAATGGACCTTAAGCGGCAGAGCCGCGAGAATCCTCATGAGTCCAAGCATTATGATTGTTCCTATCAACATTCTACTTAAGTACAAAGTTTACAAATATAACAAAAGCCCTTAAATAATCATAATGTGAACAAATGCCATTATTTTTATTATATTTGTATGAATATGACTGTTGAGGATCGCATATCAGGTTTTTCAGACCACATCTTTTGGGACGTGGACAAAAGCGCAATCAGTTACGACAACCTACGGTTTTTAGTCCAAAGGGTTCTTGAATATGGGAAGCTCGAGGACTGGAAACTGTTGCTGGACATATATGGCCTGGACAAGATAGTGGATTCCGCAAGACGACTAAGGACTTTGGAACCCAAGGCGTTATCTTTTATCAGTTCTATCTCGGGCACACCGTTAAACCAGTTCAGATGTTACACTTCGAGACAATCGACCCCAGAACACTGCGCCTTCTGAAAGAACTGCAGAGCGAGTCCCTTTTCCTTGGAACCCGCCTGGTTGGAGGGACCGCGCTCGCCCTTCAACTCGGACACCGCGGTTCTATCGATCTGGACTTATTCGGTTCCCTGCAAGTCCAATCTGAAGAAATCAGAGTCAAACTGTCCGATGCGCATCGACTTACCGTCCTGAAAGAATCCGACAATATAAACATCTACCTCATCGACGATGTGAAGGTTGATTTTGTCAATTACAAATATGGCTGGATAGATGACGCCGTCCGTGATGAGGGGATCTCCTTGGCAGGCATCAAAGACATAGCCGCAATGAAGATCGCCGCAATAATCGGAAGGGGTTCAAAAAAAGATTTCATCGACCTGTACTTCTTATTGAGATTTTTCAGTCTGAGTGATATTCTGGATCTATACATGTTGAAATATCCTGACGGGTCAGTCTTCACCGCGATGAAAAGTCTCACTTTTTTTGAAGACGCTGAATCTGATCCAATGCCGGTGATGTTTGAGGGCATTGGCTGGGAAGCAATGAAAACAACGGTTTTGGAAGCTGTCAAAGCCTTGTAACATGAGATAATCATAATTAATTATTTGTTGTAATATGTTCAAAAACCATCCGAAAGGACTGCTAGCCGCCGCTCTCAGCAACATGGGAGAGCGCTTCGGCTACTACATCATGAATGCGGTTCTGACCCTTTTCCTATGCTCGAAATTCGGTCTCACCGACACGAGCGCTGGTCTCATCTACTCATTCTTCTATTGCGGCATCTATGTTTTGAGCCTTGTGGGAGGTATCATCGCCGACCGCAAGTCCGATTACAAGGGGACGATTCAGAAAGGATTGATTATCATGGCCTTAGGCTATATCCTTCTCTCAATCCCCATCTTCGCCACACCGAATAACAAGATCTGGCTGCTTCCCTTCACATGTATCGCTCTTTTCCTGATCGCTTTCGGTAACGGTCTGTTCAAGGGCAACCTCCAGGCCATCGTGGGCCAGCTCTACGACGACTTCGAGGCCGAGGCGGCCAAGGAAGGCCCCGAGAAACTCAAATGGGCTCAAGGACAACGTGATTCAGGATTCCAGATTTTCTATGTATTCATCAATATTGGAGGCCTTATCGCCCCCTTCGTTGCCCCTATCATCAGGCAGTGGTGGCTCGGGCTGCACAATGTATCGTACAACGCCCAGCTTCCCAGACTGTGCCACAACTTCATAGCGAATGGCAATGTCTCGAACAACCTATTGGCTGAGGCCGCCAACGCCGGTGCGGTACTGGATCCTTCCAACACAGAGGCTATAGGCCAGTTCTGCTCCAATTATCTGGATTACTTCAACACAGGAGTCCACTTCTCATTCATCGCCTCGGTCATCGCCATGCTGATCTCCCTGACGATATTCCTCTGCACCAAGAAGCTGTTCCCCACTCCGGGAAAGAAAACCGCCGCGGTCTCCTCAGACTACACCGAGGAAGAGAAACTCGCCATGGCAAAAGAGATTAAGCAGAGGATGTACGCCCTTTTCGCCGTCCTCGGCGTCGTCATCTTCTTCTGGTTCTCTTTCCACCAGAACGGTCAGTCCCTGTCGTTCTTCGCCCGTGACTTCGTGAACACCAGCAAGATAGCCACTGAGATTTGGCAGGCTGTCAATCCGTTCTTCGTGATCGTGCTGACTCCTTTCATCATGTGGTTCTTCGGATGGCTCGGTAAGAAAGGCAAACAGATTTCCACTCCCAAGAAGATCGCTTATGGAATGGGAATCGCCGCTTTAGCTTATATATTCCTGTCGCTGTTCTCCTTCAAGATGGGTTATCCTTCAGCCCAGGATTTCCTCGCGCAGGACACCGCCGCCCAGGCCTCAATGAAAGCCGGTCCTTGGGTGCTGATAGTGCTGTACTTCTTCCTCACCGTCGCGGAGCTCTTCATCTCCCCTCTCGGACTCTCCTTCGTATCCAAGGTAGCCCCGAAGAGCATGCAGGGTCTTTGCCAGGGTCTCTGGCTAGGTGCCACAGCCGTGGGTAACCTCTTCCTTTTCCTTGGCCCGAAGATGTACAACGTCATGCCTCTGGGATGGTGTTGGGGAGTGTTCGCCTGCTTGTGCCTCCTCTCAATGGGAGTGATGTTCGGTATGGTGAAATGGCTTGAGAGAGTGACTAACTCTTAGTGACTCCGTAGCCGAATAGCGCGAAATCGCCTTTACATGGATCACCGGGGAAGATGTCATCGAACACCCCGGTGATTTCTTTTACTGTCACGATATCCTTCTGCTTGCGGGAAGTCAGCCCCAAGGCCACCGCCTCGTCATAGACATGGACATCCAAAGGAATCAGCAACTCGGCTGGATCGGTGTCCTTCCAAAGGCCGAGATCGACTTTGCCGTCACGGCGGACCATCCAGCGGCGCATCATGTTGATCTTCTTGTTGGGAGCCTTGGGGTCGGGTTTCTGGCCGTAAATACGGACGCGGATTTCCTCTTGGGATAAAGGCTCAAGGCTCGGAAGCTCCTCATACACAGCCTTAAGGCGGGAGCATATCGCCGCCACCTCGCTCCATTTCACAGTGCGATGGATACTGCACGGGTCGCATCTCCACTCTCCCCTCATAACGTAGTCATAAGGCTTCCAGTCCATCTCGTCAAAAAGCCTCCCACAATCCCGGACTATCATCGCCCTTCTGCCCCATGCGAAATGGGCGGCGAATATGGCCGCCACCTCAACGTCCTTAACAGAGCGCTGCCCTGAGCGCTCCATCTCGGCGAACCTTCTCGGGAAAGATATCGGATCCTCCTGGAAATACTTCGGGTCATTGTATGTCCCGGCCCATTGAATGAGCAGGTCTCTAGTCTTCTTATCCATTCTCTGATAATTGTTTACGTGCCCAAGGCATCACCTTGGCCGGAGCCTTCTTCAGCAGCAACAAGTCACGCATCTTCTCAAAATAAGGCTGGGTGTGACGGAAATAGTCTTTC
>JAFROA010000286.1 GCA_017429885.1 Bacteroidales bacterium
CCGGTAGTTTCCAGCTGTCAGAGAAGTCTCCGGCTGTGAAAAACTTGAAGGGGCCGTAAGAAATGATCATTCCTAGGCTCATGCCGTTCTCGTTGAGAGATTTAGGATGATCTGTCTTTCGTTCCGCATAGAGGTCTATGATTCTTCCGTCCTTGTCGGCTATCCTTCCGTTAGCGCAAATGTTCCTGATAGAGAAGCCTGGATACTTTCCGGCCGAACGCAGCATCTTGACTTGGTCAATAGCCCCAACCTTGAACTTCTCAATCTGAAGACCCCTGTTCTTGGACAGATATTCATAGAACATCTTCATATGCGCGACGCAGTCAGCGGATTTGTCGATCAGCGGAATCGGGTCGTCATATCCCGGCCAGCAGCGGTCGAACGCTTTGCCGAATGAAAGCCACTCCGCAGTTTGGGAGAATCCGCTGAGAGGATAGTCCTTACCATCCCTTCGCGCAACTCCCGCATTGAAACCGGAGCAGCCCCCATGATCGCTGTGATAATGGGAGAGCATCATATAATCCACCTTATCGTGGTGGGGGTTTACTCTCTGTACGTATCTGGCGATCCATTCCCCGGAATGCTTGTCAGGGGAGGGAAGCACCGGAACAGCCAACTTGCCTCGTCCGATAGCGTTATGATCTCCGCAGTCAAGCAGCATGGTTGTCCCGTCAGGGAAAATCATGAACATGGACTCTCCGACTCCTGTGTAAATGAAATGAACCTGGAAATGGCCATTTTTCCAGCCTTTCCAAGCCTTGCCGACTTCAGGAGCCTTTGTGCCTAGGGCGAAGGCCTTCTCCCAATCCAGCATCAGCGCCGCTGTCGCCAGCGCCGAGCTCTTTATGAAATCTCGTCTGTCCATAATGAATAATCCTTGACAAGTCAAGATAGCTATATTTCGTGAAAGAAACAAGTATGGCGGAGACGATGCCCATTTGACAGTCAATTACTTATGCGATATCCCCCGGCGTATTTCGGCCGGGGGATATCGTGCAACTTATTGATAATCAGTAGAGGTCTGTCTCCGGTTATTAGTTTTGAACAGGTCTGCATTTGACAATGACCATCCCGCAAGGGGAGAGAGTCAGGGTGTTTTTCTTGACCTGTACCGGCGCAGGCTTGACGACCTCCCGGCTGGCGGCCGAGTTGGCAGCCTTCACGTCGCCTGACTGTATGCCTACAGCCTCTGCGACAGAGTAACCCTCCGGAAGTTCGACCTTCACTTTCTGGGGCCTGTCGTAGGAGCGGTTGGAGAGGGCTATATTCAGAGAACCGTCCTCAGCGGCCACGGCGGCGCAGTCGATATAGCACAGGTCGAGAAGTGTCTCAGGATCCATGTCGTGCTCACCGTCCATCCTCAAATCGCCAAGACGTATCCCTGTCATGCCGGGTCCCTCGACCTTGACGCCGAGCACGCATCCTGTCATATTGGCCCGATACAGGTCGAAGACATGGTAGTTAGCGGATTTGTAGGCGTCGTCATTACCGACGGTCTTCAGTAGTCCATGCCCGTTTACAGGGAAAATGTAGTTGGCCATGCCTACGTAAGGACAGTTCCTCAAGAATACATTCAGCATTCCGGCGGTTCCGGCTACGTCGAACTGGCGACGGTCGTCTTTTCTCGTGAATGAATATTTGTCATCTGAGAACACGCTGTGCCTGTTGTTCCATTCGTCGATGCTATAGCGCAAAGGGTTCGCTTGCCTTCCGCTTTTGGCGTTGTACTCTTTCAGAAGGGCGATATTCTTTTTGAGGCTTTCCTCGAACCTGACCGGGCCGAATAGGGTTTTCCAAGGCTCAACGATATCATTGTCCTTGATCTTCGCGGACATGTAATAGTGTAGGGTGAGGAAGTCGAGCTGGTCTCCGCATTTATCAAGCACGACCTTGTTCCAAGGTGCGTTATAGCCGACGCCTAGAAGGCTCAAGTCCGGGCATACGGTTTTGAGGGTCTTTGCCCATAATATCAGCAAGTCGGCATACTCTCCGGCAGATTCTTTTTTATGAATATCCCTGGCTGTCAAGTAGTTCTCGTTGCCTATGCACCAAAACTTCACGTTATAAGGTTCTGGATGACCGTTAGCTGCGCGCCAGGCTCCCATTTGTGATGTCGCTGGGCCGTTGACATATTCAACCCAATCCACCGCTTCCCCAAGGGACGCCGGAATCAGGGAATTGTTGCCCATGCTTATATTGATGTAAGGCTCCGCGCCGATTTTCCCGCACCACTGGATGAACTCGTCCGTGCCGAAAGTGTAGTATTCCTTTCCGCCCCAGATTAACTCATTGACAGCTATGCGTTTCTCTTTGGGTCCGATTCCCTTTTTCCACTCATAGTCATAAATGGCCGTTCCGGCCGGCCAACGCATGACCGGGATACGAAGAGGCTGGAGCATCTCCACGACTTTGGGATTCTCTTTGCCCTTCTCGTCCACAACGCCTCCATATATGACAGCGTCATTGCAATCCTCAAGCATCTGGCCATATATCATAGGATCGATCCAGGCTTTAGATGTATTATCAAGGATGGTGACCGTGGTCGTCTTGCCGGTAACGGTCTGGGTGTAAGTAGGATCTTGGGCGGCCAAGGCTGTGCCCAGAGATAGGATAATGCTTGTTAATAATACTGTTCTCATATCAGTCCTTCTTTCCAAATGGATTATAATGACTCGCGCGGCTTCCGTCGCTCTCGCCGCGGTCCAGGATCAATCCCGGATCAGTGATAGGGACAAGTCCTTCTCCCAAAAGGTACTGTCCTTGTGACAAAAGATTGGCTCTCAGCTGTTTCGTGTCAACGCCACGGGTCTTTCCATCCCCGGAGGCGGCCATGGCGGCGGCCACTCCGGCACCTTGTCCCATTGCCATGCATGTGGCCATGACTCTGGCTGATCCCGCGGCCATGCTATTGGCTGAGAGGCATCTTCCGGCCACGAGAAGGTTATCCAAGCCAACTGGTATTAGAGACCTGTAAGGAATCTCATATACAGCTTTCCCGGAGCCGGTATATATCTGCATTTTGCCTTGACCGGGGTGGATATCTATGGCATATGTGCCGCAGGACACTCCGTCTTCGAATGCCCGACCTTCAAGGACATCATTCTCGTTGAGCTCATAATCTCCTTTGATATGCCTTGTCTCCCTGACTCCAGCCTGCGCTCCCGTGTCCAGGATGTAAGAGTCCTCAAAACCACCGACATATTTGGTCATGAACTCATGGATCTGAATAACTTGGTGACGAAGCCTGATCTCAGCCTTGGTCATATCAGCGGCATTGACTCCGGAGATGTGCTGGAGCCTTGTGACGTTCATGGCGAACTGTCCGTGCGGAAGCTCGTACATCAGTATCCTGTTGGCTATTTCCTCGTCCAGATTGCCTTTTGCTATCTCATCTTTGACGAGTTGGTTCAGGCCGAGGAAAGCGATACCTTTCTGACTGTCTATTTCCTCGTCTGTCGGGCTATCCTTAAGGAGATCCCGGTGGGCTTTCATCCAGGTCCTGAGGGCTTTAGTGTCCACACCTCCGATCCTGAAAAACAAAGAGACCGGTTGCATGATTCCGTTCTCATCTCCAATGGAATACTCCGCTCCGGACTTGACGGCCACATCTCCGTCACCGGTACAGTCGATGACGATCTTGGGGCAAATAGCTCCACGTCCGGATTTATTCTCGACGATAACCGCCTTTACGACTCCTTTTTTCGACACGGCGTCAACACACATGGTGTGGAGAAGCATCTCTACTCCAGCCTCTTCCAGCATGTCCATGAGAATCACCTTGGAGCCTTCTGGGTTGAGGGGAGTCATCGAGGCGTTGTCGAATGTCAGGTCGGTCATGTGACCTCCTGAATAGCCTTTCTCAACCATCTTGGAAACGAACTCCCCAGCGATACCATTCACGATTTGCTCACCCTTGACGGTGTGGAAGGTGAACATCGGGTTTATCTGGGCTACGGTCAGATTCCCGCCGACGTAACCGTATTGCTCCACAAGCATGGTCTTGGCTCCCATTCTGGCTGATGCGATGGCGGCTCCGATACCGGCAGGGCCACCGCCCACGACCAGGACATCAGGCCTCGCGATCACGGGGATGCTTTTCTTTCCTTCCACGAAAGTGTCTCCGTTCACGCCTGATCCGCAAGAGGCTAAAAAGAGGGTAATGGGGAAGAGTATTGACAGATTGAATAATCTTTTGATATTCATCGTGTTGTTTGTTTTTAGAAAAGAGGCTGCCAGAGGGCTGGCAACCTCTTCCACAAAAATAACCA
>JAFROA010000287.1 GCA_017429885.1 Bacteroidales bacterium
GCCAGTGTCAAGCTGCCGAGATCGACAGCCTCACCCGCAGGCTCGCCCACGGCGTCATTTTCCTCCTCAACCTTCTCTTCCTCAACCTTCTCCTCCTCCGCCTTCTCTTCCGGGCCGAGAACGGTCTCCTTGATCTCTTCGGCTACGGTTTTCACCGCATCCTCGACGATCTCGCCAGCCTTACCGGCCAGATCAGAGACACTCTCGACAAGCTCCTTGAAGGCGCCCTTGGGCTCTTCCACTACATCTGGGGTATTGTTCACCTCAGGAATATTCTCTTCACTCATGCTACAATAATTTAGAGTTACACATTTATGCCATAATAAGCATTTTACAAATATACCTAAAAAAAACAATTAAAAAAGTTATTTTCGCGAAAGGAAACCATTTATTATATGCGCATTGACATCCTGACAGTGGTACCTGAGCTTCTGGAAAGCCCCTTGGGATACTCCATAGTGGGCAGGGCCATCAAAAAAGGCCTTGTCGAGATACATGTCCACAACCTCCGGAAATACGGCCTCGGCCCTAGAGCCAATGTCGATGATTACTCTTACGGAGGAGACGCCGGCATGGTGATGATGGTGGAGCCTGTGGACAAGATGATCGCGGAGCTAAAGTCTGAAAGAGAATATGACGAAGTCATCTATATGTCCCCGGATGGCGAGCGACTGACCCAGGGAATATCTAATGAGCTGTCCCTTAAGGAGAATCTCATTATCCTCTGCGGCCATTACAAAGGCATAGACCACAGGATCAGGGAGCATCTCGTCACAAGAGAGATCTCTGTCGGGGACTATGTGGTCAGCGGAGGTGAGATTCCCGCCGCCCTTCTCGCGGACTCTATCGTCAGGCTCATTCCAGGTGCGCTCACAGACGAGACATCAGCGTTGAGCGACAGCTTCCAGGACGGGCTACTCTCCCCACCTGTATACACACGTCCGGCTGAGTACAAGGGCTGGAAGGTCCCTGACGTCTTGCTCAGTGGCAATCCCAAACTGATCCACGCCTGGCAGGATGAGCAAGCGTTGGAACGCACGAGGCTTTTACGCCCTGAGCTTCTTGACAATAATCCTAATTAAGATTGCGGCCGTGACATAGGCGGTACGACAGACCGCTGCCGCATGGGCATGGCTCGTCAGCCTGCACCGGAGGAATATAAAGGCTCATGTAGGGATTCTTGCGGATAAGGTCCATCGCCGGCTCATCCTCACTCTGTAGAATGACTTTCAAACAATTGGCCTCGTTAGGCGAATACCCTTTCAACAACCACTTTGGAAGGCTGTTGGCATAGGCCGCGACTATCTCCATACAATCGTTGTAGTCCTCGAAATTCTCTATATCGTCCTGACGGTCGGAAACACAGCCGAATATCTCTTCTGTGGCGTCATCACCCCAAATCATCTGGGAGTTCATCCAGATGTCATGTTCCTCAAGGACAAGCTCTTTACCGCTATATCCCAGATTCAGAAGCATTTCCACAAGGCTTTTTCCTTCTTCTGAGCCAAGTCCGAACACGAATTCCGGAGAGCCGGTACCAGCCTCTATGGCTTGTTCAGGAGTAAAATCCCTGAACCCGCCCAAGTCTGGATAATCTTTTCTCCCCGCAACGATCTTTGAGGGCTCATATATTCCAGGAGCAGCTACGCATGGCTCTCCCTCAAGATCTATCCTGCAAAGCTTGAAAACGGGACTGGCGGCCAGATGCCTGGTAAAAGACTCCA
>JAFROA010000288.1 GCA_017429885.1 Bacteroidales bacterium
AAGGTCAGGGTTATCGACAGGGAGTCGGAGAAGACAAGGGACACTGGACTCGAGGATGGGAGCCGGGAGAAGGTCCTGGACGTCGCCTTGAAAAAGGAATATGAGAAAGGTTGGTTCGGCAACGCCGGGGTCAAGGGTGGCACCACTTTCGCTGGGGACAAGGACGATAAACTAAGGGATGACCGGGGACTGCTATATAGCGGAAACGCCTTAGTGTCAGCATATTCTGAGAAAGACCAAGTCACTGTCATAGCCAATGGAATGAACATAAACGACTCGAACGGAGTGGTATTCGTCATGGTCAGCAGCGACGGAACAAGGCAGCGAACCAACCTTAACCAGATATCTTCCGCCGCACAATTCGGAGTAAACGCTAACACATCCAGGATCAAGAATTTCGAGACAACCTTGGGGAGCAATTACAAATACGGAGACTCCCGATCCGGTTCAAAATCCCTCAGAACCACTTTTCAAGATGATGGTGATATCTTGACTGCCTCCGAAGAATCCGGTCGTGATTTCTCGAACTCGCTGACTGCCAACGCTGAGTTCAAGAAAGAGAACGGGCGTTTCAGAGTGAGACTCGCACCAAGATTCTCGTATTCGAAGGATAATTCCATCAACGAGTCCTCCTCAGAGACTTCAAGGGAAGGAGCGGCAATCAATAGTTCAAAAAGCGATGTCCGCAGCTTTGACACCTCCCGGTCGCTCTATAACTATACGAGTATGACCCTCAGGGAACTAGGAGGCGATAAAGACAGGTACATCAGCTTCAGTAATTATTTATCCTACAGTGATTCAAAGGGAGAAAGCGTTGAAAACAGCTTTGTGAGAATGCTCTCCGGAGAGGATAACCGCTCACTCCGCTACCAGAACGGCAACAACTCCTTTGCTTCGAGAGGTGACCTCAGTTACGGAGAGCCGATAGGAGAGAAAGTTCTGATCGTTGGCACGGCAGGGTTTTCATATTCCCGAGGAAATGGTATCAAGGACGCTTTTGACTCCGACGGCAGGAATGACTACTTCTCTTCAGACTCCAAGACTTTCAGTCTCAATCAGAATTACTCTTTGACGACCCAGTACAAATTCACGAAGGACACCTGGCTCACTATCGGAGCATCCGCTAACGGAGTGCTTAACGAGACCCATTCAAAGATTTTCGGCATCTCCCAGACCACGGGAGCCGGGGAATGGTACTGTCATTTCGCCCCGACACTCAGATTCCAGCACACTGAAGGGATCAACCGGTTCTTCCTCAGCACTTCCGGGTATAGCACCGAGGCTTCCCAGAGTCTCAAACTCGCGACAATGAGCATCACGGACCCTTCCAGACCCACGATAGGCAACATCTACCTGCGGCCATATGGCGAAACTTCTTTCAGTTTCTCCTGGAACCGCAACAATAAGAAGAGGTTCTCCACTTTAATGGTCTCTATGTTCGGGGGCATCATTACCAATCCCATCACCTACGCCCGATGGTACGACTCCGACGGCATATTATACTCCATTCCGGTCAACTCCGGGAAAAACACCGTCAACGCTACAGCCTACTCCAGCTACACGACTCCCCTGGACGGGAAGAAGCGATTCTTCTTAAGTCTCGGCGTCAGCGGAACCACAAGAAAATCAACCAGTTACCAACCTTCCGGCACACTTGCTGGGCTTGATAAGGATTCCTTCGACTATTCATCCTTTATGGAGAGTTTCTGGGGGAACGCCGCTGGCGACCGTTTTTATAGCGGCAAGAGCGGATTCGCCGAGAGCAACACAATGATATTCATGCCTTCCGTGGACGCGTCGATCAGATATAGCGGAGGTGGGTTCTCCGGCAGTATAGACGCCATGACAGGCAAGGAAATCGCAAGGTACTCGCTCGACCCCAAACTCAACCTCAACACGACACACAACAAGATAGGAGTCAGCGCCAATTACAGAACCAAGCACGAGTTCGAGTTCGACACCGACATCTCATACAACTGGTACATCGGCTACCCTACCGGATATGGAGCCCCTGAATGGCAGTGGAACGGGGAAATATCAAAGAACGTGAGAGCCTTCACTCTCAGCTTGAAAGTTCACGACATCCTGGACCAGACCCGCAGCCTGACTCACACTGTCACAGCTAATTACAAGGAAGATACCTATAGCCTGGTGATGGGACGGTATATCCTATTCGGCCTGAAGTGGAATTTCGGGAAAATGAACGCAGCCCACAGCCAGAGAGCCCAAAGCGCCGCTATAAATATGGTATTTTGATAAAACGCTCCTTAAACCGAAGCGGCTCGCTATTTGCATAACAACACAGTCATCACCAAAACATGAAGACATGAGAAAGTTTCTAGTATTGATGGCTGTTCTGACCATTTCCGGAAGCCTCTCGGCTCAAGTGATCATAAGAGAAGACTCTCAACTCTTCGAGCCTGAGGAGCAAGTCTATGACCCATATCTTTACCTCACACCTTTCAGTGACGCTGTAGGTTATTCAATCTACGGGAGCGAATATCGCAAAGCGAGAGCATGCAGATCATGGGGAGTCAACCTCTGCCTTGTCTCAGCACCCTTATTCGCCCTTGTCGCCTTATCTGGCGTCGACGGCGATAACACGGCTGAGACTTTGATAGGAGCGGCAGGTTTCGCCGGCAGTCTTGGACTTGGAATACCTCTCTGGACGAAAGGACGTAAGAAACTTGACTGGATGCTGGATGACTATGTGAGGAAATACGGCCCTAAACCACGAGCCGCCAACCTTTCGGTAGGTTCCACCGCAAACGGTGTAGGCTTAGCATTAAGATTCTAAAAAAAGGACTGGCTCATTCGAGTCAGTCCTTTTTTTGTGGAGCATAGGAGAATCGAACTCCTGACCTTTTGAATGCCATTCAAACGCTCTACCAACTGAGCTAATACCCCGTTTCGGACTGCAAATATAGAAACAATCCTTAAATCATCCAAATAAAAATAAAGACTTTTTCTGTGTCGGCAGGAAAAGTAGCAGATGCCGTGTTTTGTAAACGGTTCAAAAAGAGTGTATTAAGCGAAAGCCATCCCCTCCAAATAAAGGGATGGCTTTTGCCTAAAGAACTAGTAGTAAGCTACTTCCAAATCACGCAACGTCAGTATCACGCCTCATCCTGGAATTTAAGAATCGGCTGCCTTGCTGCCGTGGTCTCATCCGGACGGGTGATAGGCGCATTGTGAGGCGCTGCCTTAAGGATAGCGGGATCCTCGGCGGCCTCGGCCGCTATCTTCTTCATCACGTCGATGAAAGCATCCAGAGTCTCCAGAGACTCGGTCTCCGTAGGCTCGATCATTATCGCCTGGTGGAACAATAGCGGGAAGTAAATGGTCGGAGCATGGAAACCGAAGTCCAGCAGCCTTTTAGCGACATCCAGGGTTGTAGCGCCTTCCCTTTCGTCATCAGAGCCCTTCCTTGACCCGTCATTGACTAGGCCGTCAAACACGAACTCATGCTTGCAAATTGAAGGTATTGGAAGCTTGTACCACTCCTTAAGACTCTCTTTGATGTAGTTTGCCCCGAGAGTGGCGTACTTGCCAACCAGCTTGACATTCTGCTTGCCGAGCATAAGAATATAGGCATATGCTCTCAGTATGACTCCGAAGTTACCCAGATAGGCGGAAACCTGGCCGGCAGACTTCTCCGAGTCGCACACAACACCGAATGAACCGTCTTCTTTCTTGACAACCTTAGGGACTGGCAGGTAAGGGAGCAGCTTCTCGCAAACTCCGACAGGACCAGAGCCAGGACCTCCACCACCGTGAGGAGTGGAGAACGACTTGTGGAGATTCAGATGGAGGATGTCAAATCCCATATCACCAGGACGAACCATGCCGATCAGCGGATTCATGTTGGCCCCATCGTAATAGAGCAGACCTCCGCACTCGTGCACAAGAGCGGCAATCTCCCCTATCTCCTTTTCGAACAAGCCTAGAGTGTTGGGGTTGGTCATCATGATACCGGCGATGTCAGGTCCCAGAAGTGGCTTCAAGTCAGCGACATCCACAAGGCCGTCAGCGTTAGATTTGACCACAACGACCTCGAGTCCGCAAACAGCGGCGCTGGCGGGATTGGTGCCATGGGCGCTGTCGGGAACAATCACCTTGGTACGAGCCAGGTCTCCACGGAGGAGATGGTACTGACGCATAATCATCAGGCCGGTCAGCTCGCCGTGAGCTCCAGCGCAAGGATTGAAGGTGAATCCGGCCATTCCGGTCAAGGCGCTCAAAGCCTTATTCATACCGTAATACACCTCCAGAGCGCCCTGGACGGTACAGGCAGGCTGTAAGGGATGAAGCGCCTGGAAACCCTTCATATTGGCGATCTCCTCGTTGATCTTGGGGTTGTACTTCATTGTGCAACTGCCCAGGGGATAAAATCCGGTGTCGACTCCAAAGTTCATCTGGGAGAGGTTGGTGTAGTGGCGGACCACATCCACCTCGCTCACCTCAGGCAACTCGGGTGCTGAATCTCGGATCAAACCAGCCGGAAGAGCTACATCCGTAGCGAACTGGGAAGCGCCAAACGAATAGCCGGTACGGCCCTTCTTGGAGAGCTCGAATATAAGTTTGTCGTAATATTTCATATTCCTAGGCCTCCTTCACCAATGCGACGAGGGCGTCAATCTCATCCTTCGTCTTTCTTTCAGTCGCACAGAATGTCACAAAACCTTCCTCCGTGGGAATAGCGCCGAAGAAACCACCCTCAAGCAGCTTATTCTGAATCCTCTCAGCGGGCACAAGCGGTTTCAAAGCGAATTCCTTGAGGAAAGGCTGTCCCTCGAAAGCTTCCTCGAACTTACCTGTCTTGAGAAGCTCATTGTGGAGATAATGAGCCGCGGCGCTGGAACGCCCGTTCACTTCCCTCAATCCCTCAGGTCCCAAAAGGGACATATAAACAGTCACGAAAAGCGCCATCAAGCTCTCGTTGGAACAAATATTCGAGGTAGCCTTCTCACGGCGGATATGCTGCTCGCGGGCCTGTAGAGTCAAGCAGTAGCAGCGGCGTCCCTCGGTGTCACGAGTCTCACCGACAATCCTTCCCGGCAATTTGCGGAGATAATCCTTCTTGCAAGCCATAAAGCCAACTGAAGGGCCTCCGAAAGTCATTGGAATACCAAGACTCTGCCCATCTCCAACGGCGATATCCGCTCCCCACTCAGCCGGAGATTTCAATACTCCAAGAGCCGAAGGGTCACAATACATGATGAACACTCCCCCCTCCTCGTGGACGGCATCGGCAAAACCAGTGAGGTCCTCAACAATACCGAATCGGTTGACCGAAGGGACGATGACACCAGCCACGTCACCCTTTGAAAGCTCAGCTTTCATATGATGAGGGCAAGTGTGCCCGTCCATCACAGGAAGGTAACCAAGTGTGATTCCGTGGTACTTCGCGTAAGTCTCTATAGTCCTGACGACATTAGGCAGGAGGGTCTTGGAGACAAGCACACGGGTCTTTTTCTTAACGCAAGTGGGCGCCATCTTCACAGCCTCGGCGGCAGCGGTGGGACCATCATACATAGAGGCGTTGCTGACATCCATTCCAGTCAGGGCGCAGATCATGCTCTGATACTCGAATATGTACCTGAGCGTGCCCTGCGATATC
>JAFROA010000289.1 GCA_017429885.1 Bacteroidales bacterium
GAACCGTTCCTTCCTCTGACACACGTCCTCAGACCCCACAGGGGACAGATTGACACCGCCGAAAGATTCGTCCGACTGCTTGAGGGAAGCGAGCTGATGAGCCGCCCGAAAGAGCATGTCCAGGACCCGTATTCCTTCCGCTGCATTCCGCAGGTCCATGGAGCTGTCAAAGATAACTGCCGCTATGTGGAGTCGGTCATTGAGAATGAGATCAATTCGGCCACGGACAACCCCAACATATTCCCGGATGAAGATATGATCATCTCAGCGGGTAATTTCCACGGAGAACCTATCGCAATCCCCATGGACACCCTCGCTATAGCGATGTCCGAGCTCGCCAACATATCGGAGAGGAGAATTTTCCGCTTGATCTCAGGACAGAGGGGACTCCCGAAGTTTCTCGTGGCCAATCCGGGCCTTAACAGCGGATTCATGATCCCGCAATATACAGCCGCATCGATTGTCAGCCAGAACAAAGGCCTTTGCTGGCCCGCTTCAGTTGATTCTATCCCCTCGTCACAAGGCCAGGAGGACCATGTCAGCATGGGATCCAACTCCGCCACCAAGCTTGTCAGGGTCGTGGAAAACTGCGAGACGGTGCTCGCCATAGAACTCTTCAATGCCGCGCAGGCACTTGATTTCAGACACAAGGAAACAGGGATCAAGTCATCGCGACCCATCGAGAAAATATTCGAGGAGTTCCGGCAAAGTGTTCCTTTCATTGAGAATGACCAGTACATGCATCCCCTGATAATGAAGTCAATCGAATTCATAAGATGAGGATAATCAAGAATATACACGAACTGATAGGCATCGTTCCCGAAGGAATTCCACGAAAGGTCGGCTCCATGATGGACGAGGTCATATCCATCAAAGACGCCTTCATTGTCATTAAGGACGGACGGATTATGGACTTTGGAGAGTCTGGCGACTGCCCGGAGACTGGTCCTTCAGACGAGGTGATTGACGCTTCCGGCAGAATGGTCATGCCGATGTTCTGCGACTCCCACACCCATGTTTGTTACGCGGGATCAAGGGAACAGGAATTTATCGACAAAATCAATGGCCTAAGCTATGAGGAAATCGCAGCCAGGGGTGGTGGCATCCTCAATTCCGCCGACCTGCTCCACGCAACAAGCGAGGATGACCTGTATCTCCAGACAATGGAGAGAGTCAACGAGATGATAGCCAAAGGCACAGGAGCTATCGAGATAAAAAGTGGCTACGGTCTCACCACCGAGGATGAGCTCAAGATGCTGCGTGTCATCAAACGAGTCAAAGAGACTTCTCCTGCCATCATCAAATCCACCTTCCTCGGGGCGCATGCGGTCGGAAGAGCGTTTGCCGGAAGGCAGGGCGAATATGTGGACCTGGTGTGCGAGGAAATGATTCCGGCGGTGGCCGTCGAGGGACTGGCAGACTATGTTGATGTTTTCTGCGATGAAGGGTTCTTCACTCCGGAAGAGACCGCAAGGATTCTGGAAGCAGGTGAGAATCACGGCCTTATCCCTAGAATCCACGCCAATGAACTTGCCTGCTCCGGCGGTGTCCAGGTAGGAGTCTCTCACGGTGCGCTTTCTGTCGACCACCTTGAACGGACGACCGAAGCCGAGATAAGGGCTCTCAAAGGGACCGAGACCATGCCCACCATGCTCCCCGGATCTTCATTCTTCCTGGGCATGCCATACGGGAGGGCGAAAGATTTCATAAAAGCAGGCTTGGGGGTGGCTTTGGCGTCAGACTACAATCCGGGCTCTTCCCCTTCCGGAGACATGCGTTTCGTAATGGCTCTTGGTTGCATCAAGATGAGACTTACCCCTAAGCAGGCGTTCAACGCCTGTACCATCAAC